>JBBFLP010000258.1:0-4487 GCA_037478975.1 Armatimonadota bacterium | reverse complement strand
GCTTCTCTCTCCAGCGAGGCGGGTCGAACTGCTGGGCGACGGCCTGCCGGCAGCGAGCAAGCTGGAGCCACGCCAGATCCACCACGACAGGCGAGCCCGCTTCGTGCCACTCCAGGAGCCTTCTGAAGCAGCGCGCCGTTTCCCGCTGGAGCCGGGTATCCACCAGCAGCCGGTCCGCGACCGAGACGAAGCGGCGGAGCTCCTCCGAGCACACATTCACGCCGTCCGGCAGCCAGAGAGCCAGGGGCACATCGGGCAGAGTGAGCGGCAAAACGGCCCCGGCCACCTTTTCGAGAGGAGCTCCCCTGGCATCCACGAACACCTGCTCGCAGCAGACCTGATGCCCGGTGCGCCCCATCAGCTGACAGGCGACGGATACGCGCACGTCCAGCGACGCGGCAGGGTCGGACCCACAGTTCCAGATGAGGATGGAGCGGGACGGATGATCAGACGCTACCCCTCCCAGACACTGCGCCGTGCGGTTGGCAGCGTCTTCGGAAGAACAGACCGCAATGATGTTGAGCAGCACAACCCGGCTGAGCCGCACCCCTTCAGGCGATTGCTCCGCCGCGCTTCGCCAGAGGCCACGCAGAGCAGACTCCACATCCTTCAGGCCGATGCCGCCGTCTGAATGGAACAGCGAACGTCCGTCTCTCACAGCCGCCTCCAGCGTCGGCCATCCCGGCCGGGCAGGTCCGCTGCCTCCATGGGCCCCCACGTGCCTGCCTGGTACGCAGCAAGCCCTTCGCGGCCGCGCGTGGCCCATTCCTCCAGCACCGGAGTGATGATCTGCCAGGCCAGATCCACCTCGTCATCCCTTGCGAACAGAGCCGCCTCGCCACTCGCGGCGTCGAGCAGCAGGCGCTCATAGGCTTCCGGGGAAGGCGCGCCGAAAGAGCTGCCGTAATCGAAGTCCATCCGCACCGGCTGCAGCCGGAGGGTCGGGCCCGGCACCTTGCTGATGATGCGAAGCGTGATACCCTCATCCGGTTGAACGCGGATGACCAGGGTGTCCGGCTGCAGAGCGTCCCCCTGCCGGACCCCGAAGAGAACGCCGGGAGCCTGGCGGAACTGCAGCGCGATCTCGGTCACCTTCCGGGGCAGCCGCTTTCCCACCCGCATGTAGAAGGGAACGCCGGACCACCGCCAGTTGTCCACAAGAAACCGCATGGCGGCATATGTCTCAGTCGAAGAATCCGGAGCGACACTGGGTTCTTCAAGATACCCGGGAGCCTCCTCGTCCAGCAGGAGTCCGCGTGTATACTGCGCGCGGACCGCGCTGGTGGCCACATCGCCGGGACGAATGGGCCGGATCGCCCTCAGCACTTTGACTTTCTCATCCCGGATGGAACCCGCTTCCATCGCCACCGGAGGCTCCATCGCCACAAGCGTCAGGAGCTGAAGACCGTGGTTCTGCACGACGTCCCGCACGATCCCCGCACGGTCGAAGTATGCGCCGCGCCCCTCCATCCCCAGGGTCTCGGCGATGGTGATCTGGACATTGTCCACATACCGGCTGTTCCATACAGGCTCGAAGATGCTGTTCGCGAAACGGAACACCAGGATATTCTGGACCGTCTCCTTGCCAAGGAAGTGGTCTATGCGGTAGACCTGGTCTTCAGCAAACACGCTGCGGATGCGGGCGTTCAGCTCCCGCGCGGAGGCAAGGTCTGTGCCGATCGGCTTTTCTATGATGACGCGCGCCCAGCCATCGTCCTGCCGCTGCAGACCGGCCTGCCCCAGCCGCTCGATGATGGGCTCATACTCGGCGGGGGGTGTGGCCAGATAGAACAGGCGGTTGCCGGGGATGCCTCGCTGCCGGCTGAGATCCTGAAGACGGCGGGCCAGACGAACATAGCCGTCCGCATCCTCAAAAGTGCTCTGGATATACTCCAGAAGGCGCGCGAAGGTGTTCCAGGACTCCTCGTCCCGCGCCAGCGCTGGCGCGTGCGCCTGGAGGCCGCGGCGCATCTCCTCCCGGAACTGCTCATCGCTCCAGGGGCGCCGGGCAAAGCCGACGATGGCGGAACTGGTGGGAAGAAGCCCCTGCAGGAACAGGCTGAACAGAGCGGGTACCAGCTTCCGCCGCGTCAGATCGCCCGTGGCGCCGAAGATCACAAAGACGCAGGGATCCGCGGCCCGCTCCTCCGGCAGCCCCTCCCGGAAAGGGTTGACGCTCAGATCCAGCATGGCACTTCGGTGCGGCCCGCCAGCGGCGATGCGGCAGCTCCGCCTCTCAGAAGATCAACCTTCCGATGCGGTCGTCCAGCTCACCCTGATCCGCAGCGAAACTCTGCAGGGCCGCCTGGCTCATCAGATCATCAATCGCAGCAACATCCACCCAACGCGCCAGCTCGGGGATCTTGCCGCCCTTGCGGATCTCAAGCTGCTCTTCCACCGGCCAGTCCCGGAAGAAGTCCGGCACGCCAGATTCCTGCGCCAGACTGATGAGATCGCGTCCGCACGTCAATGAGCCCGCTGCGGCATCGGCCTTCCGGCAGAACTGATCGAACTCGGGCGTCACTTCCCAGAGAGCCCGCAGCATGGCCGCCAGGCGGGGATCGGAAGGAAGAGACACGGTGAAATCCGGCGATGATCTGCGCCGGATGGCGGAGAGATCCGGGTGGGAATCCAGATACTCCCGGGCCACTTTAGGCGGGATGGTATGCACGTCCACACCCGCCAGC
Source organism: Armatimonadota bacterium (assembly GCA_037478975.1). GTDB lineage: Bacteria > Armatimonadota > UBA5829 > DSUL01 > DSUL01 > CALCJH01. The sequence continues at coordinate 1,800 of JBBFLP010000258.1, read as the reverse complement.
GCTGCTACCTGCGGCGCAGCCCGGAGGCTCGCCGCGATCTGACGCGTGGGGATGCGGGAATCCGCCTGCCGCAATCGCTCCAGTGTCTCCTGAGAAGCCAGGGTCACCTTTTCACCGATGCCTGAGCCGTCCCCCAGACCGTTCTCCTGCATCAGACTGCCCAGCCGGCCGAGAAAGACGTTCACATAGGCAGGCCGCGAGAATACCGCCGCGAAGTGATTCTGGCGCGCGCTGAAGCCCAGAGTGTAGTTCACGGGGACTCCGGCTTCGCTCAAAGCACGCACGGCCAGGAAGCCCGCGGGGGTCATCGGCACCTTGATGATGAATCGGTCCGGGCAGATGGCGAAGTAGCGCTTGCCGAACGCTACAGTGGCCTCCCAGTCATCGGCGATATCGGGGTGAAGCTCCACACTGACTTTTGCGCCGAAGCGCTGGACCAGTTCCAGCCCGATCCTAGCATTCAGGACGAAGGCCACCTCCATGATCAGGTCGGCCGGTGACATATCCGGCCATGCCTCGCGCATCCGCCGTCCCACGGTCTGGATGGTCTCGTCCAGCCTGCCCGTCTGAACCACCTGGTTGATGAGCGTGTTGTTGGTGGTCAGCCCGCAGACTTCGGGGGACCACACACTTTCCGCCGCCGCTCTGTCCCCCGTATCCAGCCAGATCTCGCTTCCGGCGGCCACCAGGGCGGCATACTCCGGCCGGCCAGCGGCCTCGTAGCGTCCGGGACCCTCGTATCCGTCCAGGGCGATCTCCGCCGCCGCCTGGACCAGTCGCTCATCCGAATGCAGCTCAGTGACTGTCTTTGGCATCATCCCTCTCCTGAACACCGGCCCGGCGCCTGAAGGCGCCGGGCCCGACACGACACCCTGACCGCCCCTTACCCCAGGTATTCCCGGATGCGAGCGGCGATCCTGTCCGCTGTAAACCCGAAGTTCTCCTGAAGATCCTTCAGAGGGGCGGAAGCTCCGAACCGGTCTACCCCGATGACCAGGCCATCGCGCAGAACGTAGCGCTCCCAGCCAAAGGAGCTTCCCGCCTCGACAGCGATGCGCCGGGTGACTGACGAGGGCAAGACACTCTCCCGGTAGGCTTCATCCTGCTCCTCGAAAAGCTCCCAGCAGGGCATGCTGACCAGCCTCAGGCGGCGCCCCTCCGCGGCAAGCAGCCGGACGGCCTCCTGAGCGGGCTTCACCTCCGTGCCGGTGGCGATGACGATCGCCTCCGGCTGACCGCCCTCAGGATCCGACACCACATAGGCGCCTTTCAGCAGACCCAGGGCATCCTTCGATGAAATGCGCTCGACAGCCGGCGCCTTCTGGCGGGACAGCGCAAGAGCGGTGGGACGGTCCTTGCTCTGGATGGCCACCGCCCAGGCAACGGCCGTCTCGGCGGCGTCCGCCGGACGGATGACGCGCAGGTTCGGCATTGCCCGCAGGGAGGCCAGATGCTCGATGGGCTGATGCGTCGGCCCGTCCTCGCCCACGAAGATGCTGTCGTGGGTCCAGATCCAGACCGTCTGAAGGTGCGAGAGCGCAGCCACACGCACGGAGGGACGCATATAGTCCGAAAACACCATGAACGTTGCGCCGTAGGGAATGAAATAGCCGAAATAGGCCATTCCGTTGACGATGGCGCCCATTCCGTGCTCACGCACGCCGAAATGTATGTTGCGTCCCTCAAAGCTGCCCCGGGCGATGGAGGTGGTATCCTTGAGAAGCGTCTTGGTGGAAGGCTCAAGGTCGGCTGATCCGCCCACAAGCGAGGGCACCAGGCGCGCCGCCACCTGCATCGCCT
>JBBFLP010000257.1:0-4495 GCA_037478975.1 Armatimonadota bacterium | reverse complement strand
GGATGGTACCAGTACAAGGCTGTGATCACCGGGAGCTGGGACGCCATCGGGGCGGACGCCCGCTCCGTGAACGCGGACACCATCTGGTTCGAGACAACGCCGGGGAACGAGCAGGTCACCTTCTGGGTGGACGCCCTGACCGGGACGGTGAAGGTGGACGTTGTGCCGGAGCCCGGATCGGCGGTGGCGCTGGCATCGGCGCTGGCCGGCTTCGTGGGACTGATCTTGAGGAGCCGCCGGGTCTGAAAGACACCGGAGAGGCCCGGAACATCTGAAAGAGGCTGCCGCCGCGGCGGGGTCCGAGCCGGTCCGCCCCGGGGCGGCGGCCTTATGCGCTTTCGATGCGCAAGAAAGGAGCGGCGCTATGAAGGCTATCATCGCTGCCCTGTTCCTCGCAGTTCTGCCAGCGGCGAGCCTCGCCGCGGTGGACGGACGCAACATCCCGGCTGATTTCTGTCCCGGAGGATTGCCGGGGTGTCAGGCACTCCTTGAGCTGCAGGACAACCACACAGGCTTCGGCGACGCGCGGCCTCCCACCGGAGGCTACGTCCCGGGCTCGGAGCTGAATCAGCTCTATGTCTTCAAAACGGCAGACTCCCTGGCCATCAACGTCACCGGGAATCTGGAGACGAACGGCAACGCCTTTGTGGTGCTGCTGGACGTGGTCCCCGGCGGTCAGGAGACCCTGAACGTCAGTGTGGGGCCGGGTTCGGTGCGCGGGTTGACCGGCCTGAAGTTGGATCCGGGTTTCCTGCCGGACTACGCCATGGCCATCAACACAGCGGGCAACGTGTATGTGGACCTGGTGGACCTGAACGCCGGGACCAGCCGCTATCTGGGATTCGTCCCCCTGAACAGCGGCGGCGTGCTGGGGGGCGCGGGGTCCTCCAATCCCAACGGCAGCCAGATGGGATTCAACAACACCAACAGCGCTGGAGTCATCGGCGCCCCGCCGCCAGAGAAGACCGCCGAGGAGCATATGGCGGACGCAGCCACCGCCCTGAGCGGGATGGAGCTGATGCTGAGTCTGGCGGACATCGGGGTGGACGCGTCTATTTCGGAGGTCAGGATCCTGGTGCTGCTGTGCGGAGGAAGCGGTTATCTCTCGAACCAGTTCCTGCCCGGTATCGGCGCGGGAACTCAGAAAGGCAATCTGGGTTTCCCTCCGAAGGATCTGACAGATGACAACATCGCGCCGGGTCTGCAGTACGCCGTGGTTGACGTATCCGCAATCCGGCAGCCCGCCGGGCCGATTGACGGCCTGAACATTCCGCAGGACTCCGGCAGCGCCACGCTGGTGGCGACTCAGAACAACTACACGGGCTTCGGCAACGCCTCAGGCACGGGCACGGCAGGATCGAACGGCTCGGAGCTGAATGCATTGTTCATGCGAAGCACCGCCACGGGACTGGACATCGGCATTACGGGGAACCTGGAGCCGAACGGAAACTACATTCTGCTGTTCCTCGACACCTCCGACGGCGGAGTCGGGCCCGCTGGCCTGAACGTCCCGGAGGGTGTGGGGCCGCAGTCTCAGGTGCTCCAGCGGATGAACGGCACCATCTTCGACGAAGGGTTCAGCCCGACGCACGTGGTGATGGTGGATGCCAACTCGGCTGAGACCTTCCCCGGCTCCGGAGAGTATCGCCAGTATGCCTACCTGCACATCGTTGACCTGAGAACCAACACTTCCCGCTATATCGGCCGGGTGGAGGTGGGCGCCGCATCACCGGTCCTGGAGCAGGGAGACAATCCAAACGGCATCCTGATAGGGCTGGACAACAGCAATCAGGACGGGGTGACCGCGGACAACAACCGCACGCCGGAGCAGAACAGGACGGACGCCGCCACGGCCACCACGGGGCTGGAGCTGAGCATTCCTTACGCCGACATCGGACTGGGAAGGCCGGTCATCCGCTACCTGGCCGTGCTGACGGGAAACAGCGGGTATTTCTCCAACCAGTTCCTGCCCGGGTTGGGCGGAGGCTTCCTGAACTTCGGGGATCCGCCGCTGAATATGAACACCATACCCCGCGCGCAGTTCGGCGAGTTCGCCGTGACAGGCATCGTGTATCCGCCGGTGGCATCGGTGGCGGAGTGGAAGGCATCCCCCGACGGGACGCCGGGAGAGCTGATCTCTACCGTCTCCGCGGTCTTCGCGGAGCGTGATGAGTTCTATGTGCAGGACTCCTGGCCGAAAAACATCAGCGGTGTGCGAGTGCTGGCTCCGGCGTTCGGGCTGGAGATCGGAGACACGGTGCGGGTGAAGGGGTTGATGACCCGCTCGGGCGGAGAGCGCTCTGTGGCAGCCTCGGAGGTGGTGAAGACCGGGACCAGACAGCCGCCTTCGCCTCTGTTCGCCGCTCAGCGGGCTCTCGGCGGAGGCCCGTCCGGCTACACCCCCGGCGTCTCCGGAGGCGCCGGAGCCAACAACACCGGCCTCTTGATGCGCAGCGCCGGGCGCGTCACCCGTTTCGGGCTGGACGAGGATGCGACGTTCTTCATCTATCTTGATGACGGGAGCGGACTGTTCGACGGCAACGAGGGGGGCGCGGCAGGCGTCCGCGTGAACCTGCCGCCCGGAGGCCCGCTGCCCACGGAAGGCTCGACGGTGGACGTGACAGGCGTGTGCGGCATCCTGCAGCGCGACGGGATAAGCCATCCGCTGTTGAAGTCGCGGCAGGCCGCGGACGTGATCCAGGTGGACTGAAGCGGCGTCTGAAAGATCCTCCTGCACGAGAAGCGGGGAGGACAGCCTTTTGTGCTTTCCTCCCCGCTTTGTCTTATGTCGCCGCGGCCGGGAGTGGGAACCGCAGGATGACTGGATAACTTGATTGAAATCCGGCGTAAATGGTATACTCCTGTATCCGGCAGGCGTTGGATGGAATCCGCTGGATGAGGAGCCCGCAGTGCGGTGCGGCGGCGATCCCTCTGGTTGCAATCATTCCGTTTCATTCTGCTTATCAAGACGGGGGCCGTTGCATCCGCAAGCGGGGGCAAGAACATATGACTACGACAGCAGAGCGCCTTGAACAGGCGATCAGTCTCAAGGTGGAGGGCAGCTACGATGAAGCTGTCGAGATTCTGACGGCTCTGCTCCAGGAGGATTCCGGCAACGCAGAAGTACACCATCAGCTGGGGCTGATCTACGGATTCCAGGGGTTGTTCGACGAATCCCTGCAGGAGCTGGAAACAGCCAGCGGCCTGCAGCCCGAGCGCGTGGAGATCCTCATTGACCTCGCCATGACATACGCCATGCTGGGAATGTACGACGAGGCCAAGCAGGGGTTTGAGCGCGTGCTTGAGCTGGATCCGGAGAACCGCAAAGCCCGGGAGCAGATGGTCTACTTCGAGGATATGGCGGCTGCGGGATAGCGGCAGGTCCCTGAAATCCGAGGTTTTGGCTCCGTTGAGGGGAGGAGAAACCAGCGGAAAGGGGTAATCTGTTTGCGGCGCGGCCGCCGGGAGCGGTGCGCTCCAAGATATTCCGGACGGCAAGAAAACCGAACAACCTGGAAGAGGAAGACAAGATGGCCGATCTGAACGCTCTGGCGGAGGCGATCATCAAAGGCAAGGCGCCTGTCGCCCGGCAGTTGACGGAGGAAGCGCTGGCGGAGGGAGTGGCTCCCCAGACGGTGTTGAACGAGGGTCTCATCGCGGGAATGAACGTGGTGGGGCAGAAGTTCAAAGCGAACGAATACTACGTTCCCGAAGTTCTCATTGCGGCACGCGCCATGCAGCAGTCCATGCAGGTGCTAAAGCCGAAGCTCGCGGAGACCGGCGCAGAACCCATCGGGAAGGTGGTCATCGGCACGGTGCAGGGAGACCTCCACGACATCGGGAAGAACCTGGTTGCCATGATGCTGGAGGGCGCGGGCTTCGAGATCATTGATCTTGGAGTGGACGTGAAGCCGGAGGACTTCGTCAAGGCGGCGCTCGACGCGGGCGCGCAGATCGTGGGAATGTCGGCGCTGCTGACCACCACCATGCCCGCAATGGAGACCACCATCAACCAGTTCAAGGAGCAGGGCGTTCGCGATAAGGTGAAGATCATGATAGGCGGAGCGCCGGTGACCCAGGAGTTCGCCAACCGCATCGGAGCGGACGGCTATTCTCCAGATGCCGCAAGCGCGGTGGATCTGGCAAAGACGCTGATCGCCGCCTGAGCGGACCGGAAGCCGAACCGAAACCCTTTCACCCGCCGGGCGTGTTTGCCGCCCGGCGGGTTTGCTTTCGAGTAAAGGGCTTCAGGCAGGAGCAGACGGAGAGGTGAAGCTGTGAAGCGCGTTGTGATCACCGTGGGTGAGGTGCGGCTGGAAGGAATCCTGAACGACTCCCGCACTGCGCAGGAGATCGCATCCCGGCTGCCGGTCTCCGGGACGGGCTCGCGCTGGGGAGACGAGATCTACTTTGCCACGGATGTCTCCCTGCCACCCGAGAGCCCGGCGGAGGTGGTTGAAGCCGGGGACATCGCATACTGGCCTCCCGGAAAGGC
>JBBFLP010000256.1:0-4506 GCA_037478975.1 Armatimonadota bacterium | reverse complement strand
CTGGTGTCTTCCGCCGGCGCACTCCTCGCTGCCCCAGACCTTACGTGGGTCGGGCCTCCGCCCCAGCTCCCGCCGTATGCCCGGCAGTTTGCTGGCCTAAAGCCGGAGCCCATCTTCAATGGCCGCAACCTGGACGGATGGACGGTCGTCGGGGGGAATAAGAACGCTTTCTACGTGCGGGGCGGAGCCATACTGTGCAACGGACGGGGCGGATGGTGGCTGCGCTATGAACGGCCGGTCGCCGACTTCATCCTCAGTCTGAAGTACATGCTCTCGCGGGACGCCAACAGCGGCGTCTTTATCCGCTGCACGCGTGACGGAGACCCGCCCTGGACAGGCTGGGAGGTACAGATCCTGGACACGCACGGCCAGCAGCCCACGGTCCATTCCGCCGGAGCCATTTACGACATTATCAAGCCCCGCATCGAGAATTCCCGGCCCCCCTTCGAATGGAATGAGATGCAGATTGTCGCGCACGGGGCGCACGTCGAGGTCTGGCTGAACGGCGAGCAGATCATCGAAGCCGATCTGGATGAGTACGACCGGCCCATCGGGAAGTTCTCCGTCCCACTGAAAGAGCTGCCCCGCTCGGGCTATATCGGCTTCCAGGACCACGGGTGTCCGCTGGCGTTTAAAGACATCTATCTCACGGAGCTGCCGCCTGCGGCGAAGTAGCGGCGCTCCAGAACGGACGACTTTCCCGGAGGTAAGGGTTTTTGCCGATGGTGTATCGCAAGCTTGGCAACAGCAGTCTGGAGGTCCCGGCCGTGATCTTCGGTGCCTGGGCCATCGGAGGATGGGCGTGGGGGCCGACGGATGATGCGGCTGCGGAGGATGCGATTCGCGCCTCCCTGGATGCCGGAGTGACCTGCATTGATACCGCTCCCATCTACGGATGCGGGCACAGTGAGGAAGTGGTCGGTAAGGCGCTGAAAGGCCGCCGCGAAAGTGCCATTATCGCAACCAAATGCGGGTTGCGCTGGGATTCCACGGAAGGGGAGTTCCACTTCCGCACCACCGTTCAGGGTGTGGGGGAGGTGGACGTGTACCGGAACTTGCGGCCGGACTCCATCCGCCTGGAGTGCGAGCGCAGCCTTGTCCGTCTGCAGACGGACTACATAGACCTGTATCAGTGCCACTGGCCGGATCCAACCACGCCCCTGGAGGATACGATGGAGGCGCTACTGGATCTACGCCAGCAGGGCAAGATCCGGGAGATCGGGGTCAGCAACTTCACCCCTGAGATGATGCGCCAGTGCCTGGCGGTGGGCCCCATCGCCAGCGACCAGCCCCGCTACAGCCTTCTCGACCGGTCCATCGAAGAGGATGTCCTGCCGTTCTGCCGGGACAACGGCATCGGGGTCATCGTCTACAGCCCCATCGCCCAGGGACTGCTCACGGGCCGCGTGACACCGGACCGGGAGTTTCCGCCCGGTGATCTCCGGGCCTCCCATCCCTGGTTCACTCCCGAAAACCGCCGGAAGGTGCTGGAGGCTCTTGAGCAGATCCGGCCTGTTGCAGAGAGTCACGGCTGCACATTGGGCCAGCTGGCCATCGCGTGGGTGGTGCATCAGCCAGGGGTAACTTCAGCCATCGCCGGAGCCCGCACGGCAGATCAGGCGCGGGAGAACGCTGCCGCGGCCGATGTCCGGCTTTCTGCGGATGAGCTGCAGCAGATCCGCCAGGTTTTCGAAGGGCTGGTGCTCAGTTGATGCCATCGGAGTCCGGCGCTCGCCGCCTTGAATAAGGAGTATCAGAAGCCATGAGTGAGTTCAAACCTCAGTTTCTCCATTGCCGCATCCGCGTGCGCGATCTGGAGCGGTCGGTGCGCTTTTATACGGAGGTCTTCGGCTTCCGGGAGCTGCGCCGCAGCATCTCTCCGGCCGGGAATCAGCTCTGCTTCCTGGAGCTGCCGGACAACCCCACCAAGCTGGAACTCTGCTACAGCGCGGATTTCGGGGACTTCGACTTCCCGGAGGATATCTTCCACTTCGCGTTCAGCGTGCCGGATCTCGACGAGTTCCGGCGGAAGTGGGAGCCGGAGGGCATCGAGTTCTGGCCGTCCGAGGGGCCGGTCAACGGCGCGTTCTACTTCATAGATGACCCGGACGGCTACGAGATCGAGGTGATGAAAGTCTGAAGCGCCGCCGCCAAAGCGCGCTTTATCGTTCCTTTTTTCATAGAGCACACAGACCGGGGCTGGTACACTGACTGGCAGACCAACCTGTTTGTTGCGGAGGTTTGCCAATGTCAGAGGAACGTTCGGCCGTTGCTCCCGGGGCGGAAACGGAGGGCGGTATCACTTCCAGTTACGCCGTGGATGACGGCGTTCAACTGAAGGTTCCGTATTCTTTCTTCGGGTCCATCTATGGCGAGGAGGAGAGACAGGCTGCGTGGGAGGCCATGCAGCAGGACACCCTGACGATGGGCCCGCAGGTGGCGGCCTTCCAGCGCGAGTTCGCCGCCATGTGCGGCGTGAAACATGCCTTCGCCGTCACTAATTGCACCACAGCGATGCACGTCGCCACACAGGTCTTCGGCATCGGGCCAGGCGACGAAGTCATTGTGACTCCCAACACCTTCATCGCCACTTCGCTTGTCATTCTGAAAGAGGGCGGAAGGCCTGTCTATGCCGATATTGACCCGGTCACCTTCAACATAGATCCTGAGGACGTCGCTCGCAAGGTCACCCCGCGCACAAAGGCGATCTATGTGGTCCATTACGGCGGTCAGATGTGCGACATGGATCCCATCATGGAGATCGCCCGCCAGCATGGTCTTTTTGTGCTGGAGGACTGCGCTCACGCGCCGGGGGCTTTCATCTGTCCCCCGGAGTGTCCCAAGCCCGATCTTGACTGTCCCCTGGAGCCCCGGCAGCCTTGCAAGCGCCGGATGGCCGGGGCGGTGGGCGATGTGGGCTGTTTCAGCTTCCATTCACTGAAGAATATGACCACCTGCGGCGAAGGGGGGATGATCACCACCAACCGCGACGATTTCGTGGATGCCATCGAAAAACTTCGGTGCATGAACCTGCAGCACTGGCCGGATCAGAAGGATTACTGGATCCCGTCGCATTTTGACGTCGTTGACGTCAACGGCCGGTGGGGCAACAACTACAGGATGAACGAAGTGCAGGCGGCGGTGGGCCGCGCGCAGCTGCGCCGGCTCCACGAGCTGAACCGCAGGCGCCGCGAGATCGGGCGGCGCATCACCGCCGGGATCGAAGGCATCCCTGGGATCACACCCACACGCGAGGCTCCGTACGCCTACCACGTCTATCACCTCTATACCCTGTGTGTTGAAGAAGAGGAACTCGGCGCCAGCCGTGATGATTTTATGCGGGTTCTTTACCGCGAGGAAGGCGTGCAGGGAATCCTCCACTACCAGCCCACATACCATTTCACCGGTCTGAAGAAGCTGGGTTATGCGGACAACCTCTGCCCCGTCGCGGAAAAGTTCTTCTACCGCCGGGAGATCAACCTTCCGATGCATCCCCGGCTTACCGACCGGGAGATCGAGGATATGATCTCCGGCATCCGCAACGCTGCGGAGAAGGTCCGGCGCCGCTGAGAGACCGGGCGCTTCCGGGATGTCAGGGCGGGTGCGTCAGAGCGCCTGACGCACCCGCCTCATGGCTTCCTGGACGTTCTCACGACTGTTGAAGGCGCTGATACGGATGTAGCCCTCGCCCGCTGCGCCGAACCCGCTGCCGGGCGTGCAGACCACGTGCGCCCGTTTCAAGAGCGTATCGAAGAACTCCCAGGACGGCATTCTGCCGGGAGTCTCCACCCACACGTAGGGAGCGTTGACGCCGCCGAAAACAGTCAACCCCGCTTCCTGAAGTGTCTCGCGGATGATGCGGGCGTTCTCAAGATAGAAGGCGATGATTTCGTGCGTCTGCCGTCTGCCTTCGGGCGAATAGACAGCCTCCGCGCCCCTCTGGGTGATATAGGAGACGCCGTTGAACTTGGTGGTGTGCCGCCGGGTCCACAGAGAGTGGAGCTTCACCGGCCGTCCGTCCTGCGTCCGGGCCTCCAGATCAGATGGTATCACGGTGAATGCGCAGCGTATCCCCGTAAAGCCCGCCAGCTTGGAGAAGCTGCGGAACTCTATCGCGACGTCGCGCGCGCCGGGAATCTCGTAGATGGAGTGGGGGATTTCTGGATCCTGAATGAACGCCTCATAGGCCGCATCGAACAGCAGGATGGAGCCGTTGTTGCGGGCGTAGCTGACCCACTCCTCCATCTGCGTGCGCGTTAGAGCCGTGCCGGTTGGGTTGTTAGGCGAACACAGATAGATGATGTCCACTTTTTCTTCCGGCAAAGGAGGGTTGAAGCCGCTCTCAGCCGAGGCTTTCAGGTAGACCAGCCCCTCGAACTCTCCCGATTCGTTGGCCGGACCCGTGTTGCCGGCCATGACGTTGGTGTCTACATATACCGGATACACCGGGTCCGTCACGGCGATCCGGTTGCCGGGGCCGAAGATCTCCAGAATGTTGCCTGTGTC
>JBBFLP010000255.1:0-4512 GCA_037478975.1 Armatimonadota bacterium | reverse complement strand
AGCTGTTTGACCAGGCTTACGGGGCGGGAGCGCGCGTGCATACAAACAGCTGGGGAGCCAGCATCTTCGGCGGCTACGACGCCCGGGCCCGCCAGCTGGACTATTTCGCGTGGACCCGCCCGGATATGGTCATTGTTTTCTCGGCGGGAAACGACGGCGCCGACCGCGTGGTTGACGGCAGGGTGGATCCGGACTCCATCGCCTCCCCGGGAACGGCGAAGAACTGCATCACCGTGGGCGCCAGCGAATCCGTGCGGCTCTCGGGTGGACTTCAGACCACCTGGGGAAGCTCCATCTGGGGAAACCTGTTCCCGGTCAGCCCGCTGTTCCAGGATCCGATCTCGGACAACGCGGACGGACTGGCGGCCTTCTCGTCGCGCGGCCCCTGCGACGACGGACGCATCAAGCCGGATATAGTCGCGCCCGGCACCAATATCATCTCCGCACGCAGCCGGGACCCTCAGGCAGGCGTCGGATGGGGCGCTTACAACGCAGACTACGCATATTCCGGCGGCACCAGCATGTCCGCGCCCATGGTTGCCGGAGCGGCTGCGCTTGTGCGACAGCACTACCTGCAGGTTCGCGGGGCGGAGCCCTCCGCCGCGCTGGTGAAAGCCACTCTGCTCTGCAGCGCGAAGGACATGGCTCCGGGACAGTATGGCACGGGCGCGTTTCAGGAGATCTTGCCCCGGCCGGACAACGCCCAGGGCTGGGGACGGCTGGATCTGAAGGCCGCCATAGCTCCGGACCCGCCGGTGGCCCGGTTCGAGGTGGATGAGCTGTCGGGGCTGACCACCGGGCAGATCCGCAGTTACACCGTGCGTGTGTTGAATCCGGCGATCCCTCTGCGCGTGGTGCTGGCCTGGACGGACTACCCGGGCGACGCAGCAGCCTCCCGGGCGCTGGTGAACGATCTCGATCTGGCCGTGCACGCCCCCGGCGGGACCATCTACCCTGGGAACGGACAGCTGGACCGTATCAACAACGTTGAGGGTGTTGATATCTCCTCCCCTGCGCCGGGAGACTACATTATCACTGTTTCGGCCTTCAACGTGCCGCAGGGGCCGCAGCCGTTCGCCCTGGTGGTGGAAGGCGGCCTGCCCCGGGGATATGTCGCGGGAACGGTGAAGAGCCAGAGCGGCAGCCCTGTGCCGGGAGTCCTTGTCAGCGCGACCTCCCCGGGCGACGTCTTCACCGGACAAACGGATGAGCTGGGCCGCTATATCATCAACGTTCCGCCCGGTGAATACAAAGTGTCCGCCGCCCGGAGCGGATGGACGTTCTCTCCCCAGAACCATCTGGTGACAGTCGGAGAGACCGGGCAGGCGAACCTGGACTTCACAGGCACGGCGCCAGTGGCCGCCGTCACCGGGCGGGTCACGTTCGGCACGGTCCAGAGCGTAACCGGTCGCTGGGAATCTCCGCACCCTTACGAGAACAACACGACACACACGGTCACCATCCAGGGACCGCCCGGCACGGTGCGGATGCGGGTCCGCATCGCGGAGATGGACACTGAGCTGGACTTCGATTTCGTTTCCATCGTCTCTCAGAGCGGTACGGTGGTAGCCGTCTACAGCGGGCCGCGGCAGGCATTCTGGACGCCCTGGGTGGACGGGGACTCGGTCCGTATTGTCCTGACCGCCGATGCGACTCGGGCCTATTACGGGTGGCGTGCCGACCGCTTCGAGGCCATCGTCCCCGGCAATCCACTGCAGGGAGCCACCGTCAGGGAATCCCGGACCGGCCGGGAGACCACATCGTCTGCAACCGGCTATTTTGCTCTGCAGGGGCTGGAGCCGCTGTCCACTCAGCTCACCGCCAGCTTCCCCGGTTACGTGCTGAAGCCCACGACGCGCAAAGTTGCTCCCGAGCCGGGGCAACTGGTGCAGGCGCAGGACTTCGTGGCCGTACCGGAGCCTCCCGTCGCCCAGATCCAGATCTCGCACAGCTACGTTGGCGACCTGGAGGTGACGCTCGGCATAGGAAGCCCGGAGGATCCTCTCTGGAGCCAGACCGTCTGGAACCGGCAGGGAGGGAGCTCCACAGTCATCTCCTTATCCGTGGAGGTGGATGATGGAGCACCCTACTTCCCGCCTTCGCAAAACCACCGCTGGTTCCTCCAGGTTTGCGACCGTGCCAAGTACGACACGGGCAACATACTGTCCTTCCGAGTGACACTGGGAGACCAGGTCTATTTCTCGGCGGATGCGCCTGCGCCCATCGTCGATTTCATGTGCACCACTGTTTACATTCCGTCCATCCCGCCGATGCGGATCGGCGAGGCGCAGCAGCAGATGGACGGGTTGCCGGTTGAGTTCTGGAACAAAGTGGTCACAGCGGTTCTGGAAGACCGTGTCTACATCCAGGAGCCTGACTCCTCGGCAGGCATCGCGCTTTACGGGCCTACCACCGGGCTGAACGTGGGCGACGTGGTGAGTGTCAAAGGCTACCTGGACCGCATCAACTGCGAAAGGGTGGTCACATCACCGCAGGTATTTGTGGTGCGGAGCGGAGAGAAGGTACCCGGAGCGCTTCGCATGCCGGCGGGACGCATTGGCGGGCACCAGCCGGGACTGTTCGGGGCGGGATTCCCGAACTCACCGGGAGTCCTGAACCTGGGGCTTCTGGTCTGTGTCACCGGCCGGGTGACCAAGGCCAGTCTGGGGTATTTCTACCTTTCGGACGGCTCCGAGGTGATTGACGGAAGCGGGGTCCGCGGGATACGGGTGTCGCTTCCGCCGGGGGTGGCTCCACCGGAGGCGGGCAGCGTTGTCAGCGTGACCGGCATTGCCGGCTGCAAGGACGCCGGCGCGGGTGAGGCGCGCATCATCTACGCGCGGACCGCCGAAGACATCGTGACAGTGCAGGCTCCCGAGATCGTCTTCTCGGATGATTTCGAGAGCGACAGTGGCGCCTGGAGCGCCTGCACCGGATGCTTCCCGATGACGCGCAACAACTCGCGCGCGCGGTCCGGGCAGTTTGCCTTCCTCTCGCGGGACGATGCGCGGGAAGCCAGCGAACACGACCTTGGCCAGCGCTACTCCGCGAATGTGGGGCTGACGGCCTGGCTGTACGACGGCGGTGGCGGTCCGCAGTCTCAGCTTCTGCAGTTGCGTGGAGGCTCCGCGCAGCTGTTCGATGGGTTCGCCATTGGCGTCCACACTCCGATGTCGCCCAACTTCTACTGCATTTTTACTGAGAGGGACGGCTGGTCGGTCACCAATATCCCGAGGACCGTGGGATGGGTCAAGCTGACGATCCGGCTGAACCCTTATACAGGCGGATGGGACGACGTGCGGTTCCTCATCAATGACGTGGAGGTCGCCAGCGGACGCCGGAAGTCCGGCGTGGCGGTCTCCCGGATCATCCTGGGGAACCAGCACGTGCTGGCCGCCCAGCCCGCCTGGTGGGACGACGTCGTCTTCGGCTACGGTCAGTAGGCGCCGCTCGGCGCCCGCCTGACGTAGCGCCGGTAGTCGTCATACCAACGGAGCCCGGCCGGCCCTGAGGCGGGGCGGCAGAACTCCTGATAGCCCCAGGTGACCAGATCCTCGCACCACGAGGCCGCAAGCTCTATCTTCGAGATCAGGCGCTGCAGCGGAACAGGCCGCCAGCGTTTCTCCCTGGCCGCAACGTGGTGCACCCGGCCGTTCACCCGGATGTATTCCCGGAGCGACTCGAAGTGCATCTCTGCGCACTCCACGTTGCCCCAGAGGCGCGCTCCGGCCGCGTCGCACGCCTGTTTCATGGCCGCGAAATACGGCCGGCGCTGGCTGTTGGTGACCCAGGAGAAATGCTCCCCGCTGTCCTGCAGCATGATGATGTCCAGGGAAGCGTCTCGGATAAGCTGCGCCCAGTAGCCCCCGTATTCCGAAGGAGAAGGCACGTAGAAGTCGCCGAAGGTCTTCGTCCGGTCCAGGATGAAGAACGGCGACAGGGCCACCGGCTTCCCCGGAATGGCACGGCGGCACGCATCCGCGGAGAAGCGGTACAGATCCCGGATGTAGGTGTGGGCCGGACCGGTCCAGAAGTAGATCTCCTGAGGAAGATACCATCCGAAAAATGCCGGGGTGTCGCGCAGGAGCGGAGCCAGCTCTTTGACGGACTGCTGGACGGCTTGCTTCTCTTCGTCCAGGTCCAAGCGCTCATACCACATCGGGGTCATCGCCACCGAGACGAGGAGCGAGAAGCCCCGCCTCTCGCAGAGCGCGATCAGATCCCGCAACAGGCCGCCGGCTTCCGGTAGGCCGGCGTGCGCATTCAGGAGCCAGAGGAGGTCGAATCCGATGGCCTTTTGTTCTGCCAGCTCCTTCCGCCAACCATCCAGCCCCATCGCGCCGGAGATGCCGGGGTCATACCACCAGAGGGTGCCCCGCAGCATCGGCCGCCTGCGTTCCGGTGGGGCCGGACCAGCGGGAAGTGCGGCCACGGTCAGCGCCCCTGAGAGAACACCGAGCACCTCACGTCTGGTCATTGCTGTCATTTCCGGCGGCCTCCTTGACGGACCAT
>JBBFLP010000254.1:0-4527 GCA_037478975.1 Armatimonadota bacterium | reverse complement strand
TTCTCGCGGATGCGGGCTTCCTCCAGCTTATTCTTCAGGAACGCGAACGTCTGCTCAGCCGTCTGCACCTCCACAGTGCGCAATGCGATTTCGCGTTCATCCTGAGGGAAGGAATTCAGCTCCGATTTCATCTGTGGAATCACACCGGCCAGCGCCGAGGCCCTGGCGTTTGCCGCGATAGATTCCACCTTCGCTTGGACAAAGCGGTCCAGTGTCTGCGTGTGGATAGGATTGATGGCCTCCACCTTCTGGACGATCCGCTGGCGCTGCTCCTGAGCCTGGGCATTCTTCAGGTCCTCGATGGACTTCCGAAGCGCCTGAACCTCTGGATGGTTCTCGCCCCGGTATGTAAGCATACTCGCCAGTTCTTGCTCTTTTCGGGCGAGCTCAGTCGCCAGGGTGATCCACAGGCTGTTATCTCCGGTTGTTTTCTGCTCTTCCCTTGTGAGAGGAAGTGTTTTGAGCTCGTTCTGCGCTGCGCGCACCCGCTGCGCCGCCTCGCGGGCCTGCACCTGTGCGGTACGGAACTGGAAGTCTACATCCCCAAGGCGAGCCAGCTTCACCTGCGCCGCGGTGGCCAGGTCTGCAATGCCACGAGCCTTCTTATACTCCTCCAGTGCTGCTCTCTTGGCTTGCAGATTCACCCTCGCTTCCTGAACTTTGCGCTCAAGATAGGCACGAATCTCAGCTGGATCGTAATTCTTAGCCTTATAGGAATATTTGAAAGCGATTGCCGCAGCGAAAGCAGCCGCCTGAGCAAACTCAGGACCGTCGCGCGACGGATCGTTGCCCACAAAGTTATCAGGCACTTTGACGACGATGCGGATCAGGTCGGACTCGCGTTCGGGGAGGACAGTAGTATAGTCATTGAGCAACTTGTCGCGCTGGTTACTGTCGAAGATATAGGGTCTTGCCGCACGACGATCCAGGAACTCCTTGATGGCCACTACATCCTCGGCGAGGGCTGCGCCTTGTTCCGCCTCCCGGTCAAGCGCCTCACGTACCCGGCGGGTGTAGTCTTCATTGTTGCTGAGAAGCCCGATGTAGTACGCACGGAAAACGCTGCTTGCCGCGTGCCTTGCCACCGAAGCCTGGGCCAGCTCAGGGCGGAAGTTCTGCATCTCTTGCAGAACCGTGCTTCCCAGCGTCTGTGGAGTGACCTGCCGCACGTATGAGACTGACTCTAGGGTGGTGGGAGTGTAGAACACAAGTGCCGCCGCGGCCAGCATACACGCCAGCACCCCGGCCAGCACAACCCACTTGCGGCGGTAAAGGATCCGATAGTATCTCCAGAGCTCCAAGACTACTTACCTCCTCCCGCGCCGGACTACTTCAGGCAGCGCGGCGGGAACTATCTTCTCCGCTTCTTCCTGAGAAACGGAACCCACAAATACTCCACGTACGACGAGAACATTCCGGAAAAGAACCATCTGCAGTTCGGCGTAGCGCCTCACGCAGCCGGGGAGTGCCGTCAGAGACCCCATTTCGCAATGAAGACGACCTGATACAGGTTCGACAGCACCTGGCTTACCGTTGTCAGGTTGGGACGCTTGGTCTCGCGCACCAGCACGACGTCTCCGGGCTGAAGCAGGATATCCTTCGAGGTGTCCCCCTTATCCAGCAACTCGGCGACATTCACGGGAATCTGCTGAGGCTCCTGGCCCTCCGCTGCGCGCCGGACGATCACCGTCCGTCCCAGAGCGCCCCGCTCAAGAGGACCGCCGGCCTGAGAGATGGCCTGAGTCACGGTGGTGGTCTTCTTCCAGGGGAACTGACCCGGCCGCTGAACCATGCCCATCACGTAGATCCTGCTCTCCGTGTCCTCGGGGATGTAGATGGTATCACCATCCTTCAGGGGGATATCCTGGGACATGTCGCCTTCGAAGTAGAAGGCCTCCAGATTGACAGGGATAGGTTCATTCAGCCCGGGGCGGGTAATGGTGGCCTTGCGGAGGGCAGCAGTATCCGGAATGAAGCTCCCTGCTTCCGCAATGGCGTGCGCCACCGTGTCGCCGTCGCGCATCTGCTGAAGCCCGGGGCGATACACCTGCCCCAGAACGCGCACCCGCATCCGATGAACCTGATAGAGAGTGAGCTGGACGGTGGGATTCTTGAGATAGTCCATCTCAATGAACCGGCGGGCGATGTCCGCCTTCACTTCCTCCACCGTCCTTCCCGCCGCGCGGATGCTGCCCACCACCGGCGCGACCACCACACCTTCCGGAGTGACCGTCAGGTAAACGCCCTGGATTGCAGGCTCTCCCCACACGGTGAGTTGGAGCACATCATCGGGGGCAAGACGGTAGTTCGGATCTCTGACGACCGGTCCGTCAGGCTGCACGCCTCCCATCGCGGCGCCATTCTGGGCGAATACAGAACCCGACGCCACCATAAGTCCCGTGAGGAACACCAAGCAAGCAGTTCTCCACATGTCCACTACTCCCATCGCAGCCCTGACCTGCAAGATCGGTTTCGGGGCGCGAAGACTTTCCCCTTGCGCGCGAGCGCGGCGCTTACCTTCTCATTATTGTGCACGGCGCCATCATCTTTAGCGCTGGGCGGCTGACTCCCTCGTTATCAGGCCGTTCAGCCCGGCCGAACTCACCCATGAGTATGCCGCATCGGGGGTGCTTCTCCTGCCCTGTTTTCGGCAGACATAGACAGATTCACGGGTTCGGTAGCGGCCGAGGAGGGCTAGCACGGCTGTTGATACCCCCTCCCGCGTCCCGCAAGTTCCCATTCCCGGCCCGCAGCGGGAGGCAGTCTAGTGAGTCCTGTGACTCCTGCGGCCCACGTCAAGCAGCCGCCGGCTGTCATGGCGGGTATAATCGCCCTTGAGCGCCCCACTCCCACTATTAGAGTCAAGCTTTGGAAGGATAAACCAGACTTTGAGAGGCAAATCTCTTGACTTCCTGAAACAGCTGGTTGAGACTCCCAGTCCCTCCGGTTTCGAGCAGGCCGCGCAGCGCTTGTTCCGTCAGTATGTGGCTCCTTTCGCAGACGCTGTGGAGACTGACGTGCTCGGGAACGCCATCGCCGCGCGCAACCCCCAAGGATCACCCAGGGTGATGCTGGCGGGCCACTGTGACCAGATCGGCCTGATCGTCACCCACATTGATGACGATGGCTTCGTGTATTTCCGGCGGATCGGCGGGCTGGACCCGGCGGCGTGCGTGTCCCAGCGGGTCGTCATCCAGGGACGCGAAGGGCCGGTGCCCGGCGTTGTCGGGCGCAAGGCCATCCATTTGCAGGACGCATCGGACCGCAACAAGGCCCCGAAGCTGGAAGATCTCTGGGTGGACATCGGCGCAAAGGATCGCAAAGACGCGGAGCAGCGCGTGCGGGTAGGCGATCCAGGAGTGTTTGTGCAACCCTTCGAACTCCTTCCAAACGAGCGCGCGGTCAGTATGGCGTTCGACAACAAAATGGCGGTGTGGCTGGTGGCGGAGACACTCCGGCTGCTGTCCCAGAAAAAGCACTCTGCGGCAGTGTATGGCGTTGCGACGGTACAGGAGGAGATCGGCTCCATCGGCGCGCGCACCAGCGCCTTTCGCGTTGAGCCGGATCTGGCGCTGGTGATTGACGTGGGACACGCCACGGATCATCCCGGGCTGGACAAGAAAAAGGAAGGCGACTTCCGCCTGGGATGCGGCCCCATCCTCTCGCGGGGGGCCAACGTGAACCCGCGTGTCTTCGAGATGCTGGAGGCGACTGCCGGAAAGCACAAGATCCCCTATCAGACCGAAGGCATCGGCGGACGTTCGGCCACGGACGCGGATCCCATTCAGTACTCCAGGGCGGGAGTGGCGGTGGGATTGATCCATGTGCCGTTGCGCTATATGCATACTCCGTGCGAGCTGATCAGCCTGGAGGATCTCACCAACACGGCAAAGCTGTTAGCTGCTTTTGTACAGGAGTTGAAGCCGGGCACAAGTTTCATTCCGGAATGAGAGACAGGGTGAATCTCTACCGGCCACGCGCGCATCAAAACCAAGGCGAGGCCCTCCGTGCGAGGGGCGGTCTTACCCTAATCCACCGGTGGAGCAAAAGAGACCAATGATGAACCTTTTCGGCCCGAAAGTGCCGGAGATAGACGTGCAAAAGCTGAAGGAGATGAGGGATTCCGGCGAAAGCTTCGTGCTGCTGGATGTCCGGGATCCGGATGAGTTCGAGCAGATGAACATCCCGGGTGCTGTGTTGGTACCGCTCGGCGAGCTGCAGGACCGGGTGGGAGAACTGGACCCGCAGGCGAAGACCGTTGTGATGTGTCTGAGCGGGGGGCGCAGCGCGCGGGCGACCGAGTTCCTGATGAAACAGGGATTCCGCGACGTCTGCAACCTGAAAGGCGGCATCCTGGCCTGGCAGCAGCTTCAGCAGAACGGCTGATCGCAAGTCAAAGTCCAGAGGACAACACGGGCCCCGGACAGTGTCCGGGGCCCGATGCATTCGCCGTCTCCAGCGAAACGGCCCGCCGCGCCGGCTAGCCTACCTTTACGGTGACCACGCCGTAAGCGGGCACGTCCACCT
>JBBFLP010000253.1:0-4528 GCA_037478975.1 Armatimonadota bacterium | reverse complement strand
GTGAAACCACCCTCCGTGCCGGGAGCCAGCCTGTTCCGGATGCGCACGTTTGCGAATGTGCCACGCACCATCACTTCGTGGTTACCCCGGCGGGACCCATAGGAGTTGAACTCGGCCTGGGGAACGCCTCGCTCCAGCAGGTATTTCCCAGCGGGCGAGTCCGGTTTGATGCTGCCGGCCGGACTGATATGGTCCGTCGTGATGCTGTCCCCCAGGAACGCCAGAACCCGCGCCCCCCGGATGTCTTCCACGCTGTCCGGCTCTTCCGGCCGCATCCCGTCGAAATAGGGCGGCCGGCGGATATATGTGGAGGATTCATCCCAGGCGAAGCGGTCGCCGGCAGGCACTTCGATGGAGTTCCAGTTCTCGTCTCCCTGAAAGACGGCGGAGTAGGTCTCTTCGAACAGCTCGCGCGTCACGCACCGCTCAATGACCTGGTTTATCTCCGCCTGCGACGGCCAGATGTCCCGCAGGTAGACCGGTTTGCCGTCGCTGTCCGTTCCGAGCGGCTCGGATGCCAGATCTATGTCTATGCGCCCGGCCAACGCGAAGGCCACCACCAGCGGAGGGCTCATCAGGTAGTTCGCGCGTACCTCCGGGTTGATGCGGCCTTCGAAATTCCGGTTGCCGGACAGGACCGATGCTGTCACCAGCCCGCCTTCCGCGATGGCCTGTGAGATCGCCTCAGGAAGAGGGCCGGAGTTGCCAATGCAGGTGGTGCAGCCGTATCCCACCGTGTTGAAGCCGATCTCATCAAGATAGCGGGAAAGGCCGGCTGCTTCCAGATAGCGTGTCACCACCCTGGAGCCCGGTGCAAGCGAAGTCTTGACCCACGGCTTTGAACGTAGGCCGCGTTCGACGGCGTTCCTCGCAAGGAGTCCCGCCGCGATCATCACGGACGGGTTGGAAGTGTTCGTGCAGCTGGTGATCGCCGCGATGACCACGCTGCCGTGCGTCAACTCGAACTCTTGCCCGTCCAGCCGGGCGCGGACGGCCGGAGCGGCGTCTGCGCCGGAAGCTGAAGGCCCCAGAAGCGAGGGCAGCGCCTCTCGGAAAGAATCGGCAGTCTTTGAGAGCGGCACGCGGTCCTGCGGGCGCCTGGGCCCCGCTACACTCGGCTCCACCGTCGAGAGATCCAGCTCCAGGACGTCGCTGTAGACAGCCTCCGGCGTTTCCGGGGTGTGGAAAAGCCCCTGTTCTTTGAAGTATGTCTCCACCAGCTGGATGTGCTCCGCGGACCGGCCGGAGTGGCGCAGATAGCGCAAGGTCTCGGCATCCACGGGGAAGATGGCACAGGTGGCTCCATACTCCGGACACATGTTGGAGATGGTCGCCCGGTCCGCAAGAGGCAGCGTGGCAAGGCCCGGCCCGAAGAACTCCACAAACTTGCCGACCACTCCCTTCTGCCGGAGGATCTGTGTGACCGTGAGCACCAGGTCTGTCGCCGTCGCGCCTTCCTTCAAAGCCCCTGTGAGCCGGAAGCCCACCACAGAGGGGATCAGCATGCTCACGGGCTGGCCCAGCATGGCTGCCTCGGCTTCAATGCCTCCCACGCCCCAGCCCAGCACGCCAAGCCCGTTGATCATCGTGGTGTGGGAATCCGTGCCCACCAGCGTGTCGGGGTAGGCCGACAGTGTGCCGTCGGCGGCCTCCGCTGTGAACACCACCCGCGCCAGATATTCCAGATTCACCTGATGGACAATGCCGGTGCTGGGAGGCACGGCGCGGAAGTTTCGGAATGCGTTTTGCCCCCATTTCAGGAAGGAGTATCGCTCCCGGTTCCGCTGGAACTCGCGCTCCACATTGATAAGCAGGGCATCGGGGCGACCGAATGCGTCCACCTGCACCGAGTGGTCTATGACCAGCTCCACGGGCTGAAGCGGGTTGATGCGGGACGGATCTCCACCCAGCTCCGCCATTGCGTCCCGCATTGCGGCCAGATCCACCACGCAGGGCACTCCCGTGAAGTCCTGCAGCAACACCCTGGCCGGTGTAAATGCGATCTCGCGCTCGGGGATCGCCTGCGGGTCCCAGCCTGCGAGGGCGGCAATGTCCTCCGCCGTTACGGAGATCCCGTCCTCGGTGCGCAGCAGGTTCTCCAGCAGAATGCGCAGACTGTAGGGCAGCCGCTCCAGAGAATAACCGGCATCCTGCAGGGCCGTGAGTCTATGGATGACATATTTCCGGCCGCCGGCGGTCAATGTGCCCCGGGCGGAGTACGAGTCGGTCACTTTGCAAGCCTCCTTCACAGGTTGGGAAGAGCTGCCCTCCCGGACCGGTGGAAAGCATCTCCCGGAGGATTATGGCACGCCCCCGGCCTGCCTGTCAGGCTCCGCCCAAAGCCCTCTGAAGTTGACACGCCAAAAAGCCAACCGGTATAATACGTAGCTGTCTGTCTGCCTCTTAGAAGAGCCTACACGCACAGACAGAGCGTCCAGAGGAGGATGCGAATTGTCGCGTTACCGTCAGTTATTCTTCTTCATCCTTGTGCTTTGCGCCGTATCCGCCTGGATCGTGGCCACGAAGGAGATGCGCCGCGGTCTGGACCTGGCGGGCGGGATGCGGGTGGTCTATGAAGCAAGACCCGGACCGGGGCAGGAGTTCAACAACCAGACCCTGCAGACCGTCACCCGTATCCTGGAGCGGCGCGTGAACGCATCCGGTGTGGTCGAGCCGGTGGTCCAGCCCAAGCCTCCACGGCAGGTCATCGTCGAGATCCCGGATGTCAAAAACAAGGAAGAGCTGGCAACGCGGCTGAGCCGCCCCACCAAGCTGGAGTTCCGTTATTTCAAGAACATCCAGAGCGACCGCAATCCCGGCGCTCCCATCAGGATGCAGGTGGACCGGGAGAACGGCAACGAGAAGATCGTTTTCTACGACCCGGAAGGCAAGGAGGTGCCGCATAGCAAGATCCTTGCGGACTCCGAGCTCATCCTCACCGGTGCGGATCTGAAGGACAATGCCCGCGGGGATATCTCCGGGATGCGCTCTGTGGTGCGCATCGAGTTCAAGCCCGAGGGCAAAGAGAAGTTCGCCGAGTTCACCCGCCGCCACGTGGGGGACTATCTGGCCATCGTCCTGAATGACCAGATCCTGAGCGTTCCGGTCATCAACGAGGCCATCCTGGGCGGAAAGGCCGAGATCTCCGGAAACTTCACGCCGGAAGAAGCCCAGAACCTGGCGAACGACCTGAACGCAGGCGCGCTGCCGGTCCCTCTGGAGATCGTGGAGCAGAACGTCGTGGAGGCGTCCCTGGGGGCGCAGTATGTCTCCCAGAGCGTGAAGGCGGGCATCTATGGCCTGGTGCTGGTCGTGATCTTCATGATCGGCTATTACTGGCTGCCCGGCGTCATAGCCACCATCGCGCTGGCGATGTATGCCCTGTTCACGTTCGCCATCCTCAAGTGGATGGGCGTCACCATGACCCTGCCGGGCCTTGCGGGTTTCATCCTGTCGGTGGGTATGGCGGTGGACGCCAACATTCTCATCTTCGAGAGGATGAAGGAGGAGCTTCGGGCCGGCAAAACGCTGCACTCCGCCATTGACGCTGGCTTTAACCGGGCCTGGACAGCGATTCTGGACTCCAATGTCTGCACCATCATCACCTGTCTGGTGCTGATTGCCCTGACCAGCGGGCCGGTGGTCGGCTTTGCCAAGACACTGGCCATCGGTGTTCTGGTCAGTATGTTCACGGCCATCACGGTCAGCCGCACCCTGCTGCATCTGGTCACCTCGTTCGGCTTCGCCCAGAATGCCCGCCTTTACGGCCTGGGCCGCCAGTGGATGCAGCCCGTCGGGGGCAAGGGGTTCGATATCATCGGCCGGCGTGCCATCTGGTTCTCCATTAGCGGCGTGATCATCGCCACCGGGCTGGTTCTGCTATTCATGCCGGGAGGCGGCCTGAAGAAGGGCATCGAGTTCACGGGCGGCAATATGATCCAGGTCTCCTTGCCTGCGGGAGTCACCGCTCCCCAGGTGCGGGGGGCGCTGGCGGAGTTTGCACCGCGGGTGCAGCTCTCGCGGGAGGCGGGCACCAACCGCACCACGGCCTATATCCGCACCAAGGAGCTGAAGCCCGCGGAGTTGGACCGTTTGAGGGAGATCGTCACGTCGCGCTTCAAGGGAGCCGAGGTCGTCAGCACCAGCAAGGTCGGGGCGAGCATCTCCCGTGAGATCACGGAAAAGGCCATTCTGGCGGTCATTCTCGCGTGCGGCGCCATCTGTGTCTATCTGTCGGTCCGGTTCGCACAGCACGGTTTCGTAGAAGGCTTCAAGTATGGAGCCTGCGCGCTTGCGGCGCTGGTGCACGACGTCCTGGTTGTGCTGGGAGCTTCCGCGCTGTTCGGCAAGCTCTTCGGATGGGAGATTGATGGCGCATACGTCACCGCCGTGCTGACAATGGTCGGCTACAGCGTGCACGATACAATCGTGGTTTTCGACCGGGTGCGCGAGAACCAGAAGAACCGCCTGAAGGGCGAGACCTTCGAGCAGATGGTCAACCGCAGCATCCTGCAGACCTTCGCGCGGT
>JBBFLP010000252.1:0-4576 GCA_037478975.1 Armatimonadota bacterium | reverse complement strand
CATCAGATCACGTCCGCGAAGTTGCGCTCCATCCGCCGGAACGAGAACGCGCCCAGAATGAACACCACGAACGCGAAGCCCGCGGAATAGGCCAGGAGACCCGGAGGGGGAGGGGCCGTTCCCAGCAACGACCAGCGGAACGCCTCCAGCAAGCCGGAAAGCGGATTCGCCAGGAAGAACCAGTGGAAGCTGGCCGGCAGCTTCTCCATCGCCTTCTCAAGAGAGTATCCCACCGGCGACGCATACAGGAGGAACTGCACCATCACCGGCAGCACATACTGGACATCACGATAGCTCACCGTGAGGGCGGCGGCGAAAAAGCCGATGCCAAGCGCGATCATCAGCAGAAGCAGCATCCATACCGGCAGCAGCAGGATCTCTATGGGCGGCACAAGCCGGAAGGAGGCCATCAGGAACGCCATCAATCCGAAGGAGACGGCGAAGTCTATCAGCACCCCGAACACCGTGGACAGCGGGAGCACCAGCCTGGGGAAGTAGATCTTGCTGACCAGATGAGCGTTTCCAATGAGACAGGTGCTGCTCTTCGTCACCGTCCCGCTGAAAAGCCCCCACGCCATCATTCCGGCAAACGACAGCACAAAATACGGAATGGGTCCGCCGCCCAGCTGTGCAACACGCCCGAAGATGACGGTGAAGATCCCGGCGGCCATAAGGGGCTGGAACACCACCCAGACCGCTCCCAGCGCCGTCTGCCGGTAGCGCAGCTTCACGTCCCGCCAGGCGAGTGTCATCAGCAGGTCCCGGTAGTTCCAGACCTCCCGCAGGTTCAGAGCTGCCCACCGGCCCGGCGGACGGATCCTCAGGTGCGGCGTAGCCGCGTGAGCTGCCTTCGCGTCAACCCCCAATCTCTGTCACCTCCAGCGTGATATCCCTGCGCGTCACTGATCCTTCGGCTCCAGCTTCTTCAGCTCCGGCTGCGCGGCCGCGATGAAATCCTCCAGCACTCCGCGCGCATCCGGCTCATCCACCGTCAGGATGCGTATCTGAAGCGAGGCCTCCTGCCTCCCCTGCAGCCTGGCTTTCAGGGCCAGGATGCGGTTCCACTGCTCGGGGGCGTATTTTGGCCGCTCCGCGGCGCGCCCTTTCCACCAGTAGACCGCCCTCAGCCGGTAGCCGTCTTTCTCCGCAACGACCTCGTCCAGAGGCTGCCCGGCCAGCGTGGCGCGCTGCTTGGGGCTCATCTGGAAGCCCTGCCCGCGGAAGCAGAACCAGGGATCGTGGAAGTCAACATACTCCCGCGCGCTCAGCAGCGTCAGGTTGACCGTCCGCCCGTCTTTGCGCTCGTAGATGCGGTCCGTGACGACCGCGCTGGGGAGGTGTTTCATCACCTGCGGATCCTGCTCCAGTTCGCGCACGAACTTCCACTCGCCTACCTGTTTCGGGAAGGTGTGAACGGGCAGTACTTCCATCTTGTCGTACGTCAGACGTCCGACGGCCCGGTTCACCACCAGAGCCGCCAGCGCCAGCACGATACAGACTACAAGGCGAATCTGAGTTCCCTGCATCCAAGGATCCTCCCCAGCAGAACGAACAGTCCGAACGAGATGACCAGCACGGAGAGCTCCGCCCAGTCGTGGGCTCCCTCCAGAGCATGCTGGCCCCATGCCGATCCGATGAAGATCAGTGCGCAGATGCGGATGATATTCGCCAGAAGCGCAATGGGATAGGCCGCCAGCACCAGCACCGCGCGCTTCCAGAGGCTGACATTGAAGACGTAGCCGTACAGGAAGGCGAAAGCCACCAGCGCTGTCAGCTTCTTGAATCCGCTGCACACTTCCGCCACCTCCACGGAGATGGTGGGAGTATCAATCCGGTTGCCCGTCTGGATCAGCGGATATCCCAGACTGCTCATCAGGATGACCGATCCGGTGGTGCTCTGGTTCTGAACCTCCGTGCTGAGCGGCAGTATGATGATGTCCGGCATCGGCGCGGCAAAGAACAGGAAGCAGACGGGGAACGCCACCACTTTCCACAGATTCTTGCCGTGCAGCGCCAGCACCGTTCCAGCGATCACGGGGATCAGTGACAGCATCGGGAACCATTTGATCCCCAGAACCCAGGACGCCGTCTGGATCAGAAGGCCGAAGCCCAACAACCACACGCCAAGCGCTGTGGGCTGCGGCTTGGCCGCGCGGATCTCCCTGCGCAGCATCCAGAGCAAGAACAGGGAAATGGGAAAGATGAAGACGCCGTGCGCCTGGTTCTCATCCTTCACCCAGATCTTCGCCGCTTCCGCCACCACCGGCGCATACAGCGCCACCAGTAGCGCCACCAGTAACAATACGCCGCGCGGAGCCCGCTTCAGCGCCTCCCACCCGCCGGCCAGTTCCTGCGCAAAACCGCGTGCCGCCTCCGGCGACACCCCTCCTTCTCGCGACTCCATCATCAGTATCTGTACCTGTTTCCCGTCAGAATGCGGATGGTCTGATCTATTAGGCCGATCCCGGACATGACCGCAAAAGCGTCCTGCCACTGGAAGCCCCGCTTCCTATCCGGGATGAACACCACATCTCCGGCGGAGAGCATGGCGTTGGCTTCCATCTTGCCGTCTTTCAGGAACTCCTCCAGATTGTAGCGGGTCACCACCGCCTCGCCTTTGGTCTTGTCCACGCGGATGACGCGAACCTCCCGCATCTCGGCATTCTGAGCCAGTCCGCTCGCGTTCAGGGCGTCCAGGATCCTGTCCCCTTCTTTGTAAGGGTAGAATCCGGGCCGGGCCACGGCTCCGAACACATAGGTGCGGTTCTGCCACTCGGGCACCATGATGCGCGCCCCGGGCTTGAGCTTGGCGTTGACGGACATATCGCCCTTGCGCAGCAGGGCATCCAGGTCCAGCTTGCGCTCCACGCCGTCTTCTTCAATGGTGGCCGCGTGGAGGTCGGCGCTCTCGCGCACTCCGCCGGCCAGCCCCAGGGCGTCCAGCACGGTCATCTCGTCGCGATAATCAAAGCTTCCGGGGCGGATTACCTCGCCGATGACACTGACCTGCGTCCGGCGTTCCGGGATAAAGATGATGTCCCCTTCCTGCAGAAGCACGTCCCGCTCCGTCCCGGCCAGGCGGGAGAAGTCGGTCATATCGTAGGTCTGGGACTCTCCTGAGCGCCGGGTCACACGCACCTTGGTGATGTCCCCCGCAGGCGAGGCTCCGCCCACCTCGGCCAGCGCGTCCGAAAGCCGCATTCCCGGGCGATACTCGATGGCTCCCAGCCGGGCCGCGAAACCGTTCACCACGATTGCTGCCTTGCGCTTCTGAGTCACGGAGACCGTCACGGACGGCCGCACCACAAAGCGATCCCACTCCCGCGCCAGATACTGCGCCAGCTCCTCCGTGGTCTTTCCGCTGGCCTTCACGCTTCCCAGAATGGGCACCGAGATGGTTCCGTCCGGGAGAACGGTGGCCTGGGTGGACAGGTTGGGGAAGTTGACCACCATCACCGAGACAACGTCATCCGGCGCCAGCACGTAAGCCGGAGCAGCCGTCTCATCCGAGAGCACGACCCCTGGTGTCTGGAGCACCATCAAAAGAGCAAGCGCATAGCAGGCGAACCTTCTCATTTACGCTTCCTCCTTTTCGACCACGGCAGCGTCATCCGCCGCCACAAGCGCACGGTCTTCCACGCGCTTTCTCCTCCCGTCCCCGTAATAGTAGTAGCGATGATAGGCGGCCGAGCGATCCTTTGGCGCCCGGTTCACAAAGAACACCATCAGTTTTGGCCCTGCGGCCGCCAGGGTCTCCGCAGCCTCCCGCACCACCGGGCGTTCCACCGAACCCGCGCTCACGACGTGCATGATGCAGTCCACGTGAGGAGCCAGAAGCAGGGCGTCCGCCACCACGGCGCAGGCCGGAGCGTCCACGATGACGATATCCGAGATCTTCCGCAACTCTTCCAGTATGCGAGGCACGGAGGGCATCGAGAACAGGTCAGTGGGGTTGCGGTCCGGAGTGCCGCTGTGAAGCAGCGTCAGATTCTCGGTGTCTCCGGCCACCAGCGCCTCGTCCAGCGTCAGTCTGCCCGTGATCACGTCGGCCAGTCCCACGGGCTCCGCCGTCCCGAACAGTTCGTTCTGCGTCGGCCGCCGGAGGTCGGCATCCACCAGGATCACCCGGTTCCCGGCCCTGGCCAGCGACCGGGCCATCTGAGCCGCCGTCAGCGACTTGCCCTCGCCTGGCATCGCGCTTGTGACCAGCACCACCTGCGGCATTTTGTCATCGCCGTTGGCGGCCTGGCGCAGGGCAAGCGATAGATTCACGCGGGCCAGACTGTAGGCTTCTTCCACAGGCGCCGTACTGGAGCCGGACATCAACTCCTTCAGCTCGGATTGCGACCATCGCGGAAGCGCTCCGACTACCGGACCGGGCACCAGTTCGCGCACATCGTCCACAGACCTTACCCGGGTGTCCGCCTGCTCCAGAATCAGCACCACCGCGAACGACAGCGCCAGTCCCACCGCCAGGCCGAAGAGCAAGTTGCGAGGATGGTTCGGCTCGAACGGCTTCTCCGGCACGAAGGCATACTGCGAGATCTGCACGTTGCCGCTGGCGGAGTCCTTATCC
>JBBFLP010000251.1:0-4581 GCA_037478975.1 Armatimonadota bacterium | reverse complement strand
ACCTTTACCCGCTCATCGAGAGCAGCGTGCCACCAGGCCATGGTGGAACCCATGCTCATCCCCAGCGACGCGATCCGCGCAGGATCCACATCCGGCCTTGAGACGGCATAGTCGGTGGCGCGGATGGTGTCGAACACCATCATCCCCCACAGCACCTGACCCTTCCAGAGCATCTCTTTGAAGACGGAGCTTTCCGTCCGCCCAGCGCGCTCACCGAACACCCAGTGGTCTATGCACAGGGTGTGGAACCCCAGCCGGGCCAGTGCCTCACCGTAAGGCGGCTGCTGGAGACAGTCCCGGGGCCGGATGGCCTCGTCCTTGCCGATCCGGTAGCCGCCCCCGTGGGCGTGGTTGTAGATGACCACAGGCGCCCTTTCGGCCGGAGCGCGGCAGAACCAGGCCGGGACAGGCTCGATGCCGTTCAGGTCCAGGATGAGCTTTTCGAGGACATAAACTTCCCGCTGCTCCTCAAAGACCTTTTCTACGCGGACCGGCCTGTCCCGCGGAGGGAGGTCTCCCAGAAGCGACCAGAGTTGTCTGCGCCTTTCAGCTGGCTCCACTCCTCACTTGACCTTCCGCAACAGGATGCCGTCCACCCCCAGGTAGTAGCCTTTGCTTTCGGGATTCTTACCGGTGTTCCGGAAGGAGATCTCTACATCGCCTGCAGGAAGCTCGAAGTGTCCCAGATTGAACTCCCTCATCCCGGTTCCACCGGTGAAAAAGTCCCTGGGCCCCCCCGCCGGCTTGCCTCCCACCGATACCTGATAGATACCGTAGTCCCAGGAGATGGTGGCGAACAGAACCGCCTGGTACGTCCCGGCCTCCGGTATCGGCACTTTCAGAGTGAACGAGCCGCCGGGCTGCCGGGGGGTGAAGAAGACCTGTCGGCCTCCACGGCCGTGGCCTTCCTGAATGCCCAGGGCCTCCTTCGGCTCCGCAGTAGCGCCTGGCAGGAACTCGTCCAGCTCCCGGATGGCGGATTCGTCGTAAGGCAACCGCTCGCGCGCCGGAGGGAGGGGCGGGAACGGCTTGTGCGGCTCCGTCTGATACCAGTAAGCCACCGTGTAGAAGTCGTCGTAGCGCTCGATGAATCCGCTTACATTCTGACGGGAGCCTTTATGTTCGATCTCCACCCGCAGCGACTTGCGGAACGGGATGGGATCCGGGATGTGCCAGCGGTAGGCCGTGCTGCGGTCGCCGGTGTTGTAGCCCTCCCAGATGGGAAGGCCATAGTAAAGCCCGTCCAGCTTGCGGAACCCCCACGCGTCGCAGAAGTAGTCCTCCGTGCCGGTGCCGCGCAGGGACGGCTCCTCCTCGCCGTCTATGAAGAAGAAGTCGTCTCCCTCGCCGTACCAGCCCGGCTCGTTCAGACGCACGCTCTGAACGGTGCCGACATAGTGACCGCGCCCCTCGGCTTCCAGGATGACATAGTTCTTGCCGTCCGGCTTGCAGGGGACCTGCTGGCGGTACTGGGCGTGGAAGTAGGCGGTATCCCTGGGCAGTGACTTCAGCTTCTGCCAGTCCACGTAGTAGTAAAAGGCGTTGACACGGCCCTTTCCCTCATTCGTCACGGTGATACGCGCCGACTTACGGAACGGCATCGGCCAGTAGCAGTTGCGTGCGCGTCCCTCGCTGGTCACCCGCACCGGCAAGCTATTCACTGGCACGTCCATGCCGTGGCCGGCCGCAAAGAAGTCCCCCAGCGGCACCTCGACGCTCGGCTCCTTCTCCCCGTCCCAGTACATCCTCAGCACCAGCAGACGGGAGTACCACTGATCCTGCGCAGAGACGGTGTTCCAGATATGCACAATCCGCCCGGGACCCTCCAGATCGGCGATCACCAGAGTCTCTCCGGGCGCGATGGGACGGGCATCCGCGTTGCCGTTGTGCCAGTCAGGATCGGAGCTGGACGAACGCCGGGCTTCATAATCCTTCAGCAGCTCCAGGCCGCCTATCGGGTTCCCTCCGGCCCAGAGAGGAACCACCAGGCCAGCAGCTGCACAGGCAACCACAAACGCGAGCAGAGATCTTCGGAACACAGTCTAGTCCTCCTTCGCGGTCACATTCTCGACAGGTTAGAAGAGACTTCGCCGTCTTCCGGATGAATCCTGCCCGGGCCCTGCGCTTCAGCCGCGCCCGCGCAGACGGTAGTGATGCAGCCCCTCCACAAACGTCTTCAGGTTCTCCCAGGGTACTCCGGGAGCAATGGAGCTGCTTGCCCCCAGAAACAGACCAGTGCGCGGCCCGTTCTCCACCAGAAAGCGCATCTCTTCCCGCACATCCGCAGGTGTCCCCATCGGCAGCGTGCGCGTGACGGAGACGCCGGCGAAGATGATCAACTCCCGGCCGTCTCTGGCTTTCATCCGGCAGATCCGGCGGTAGTCCATGCCGTCCTCGTACTGGAACCCCTGGAAGCCCGAGATGCCGGCTTCCAGCAGCCTGGGCACAAGGTCCATCAGGTTGCCGTCGCAGTGCCACAGCAGACGCACATCCGTTTTTAGGAGAGGCTCAAGGCTGCGCACGAAATGGGGAAGCCACAGGCGGTCCAGAGTCTCGATGCGCACCAGCATGCCGCGGGAGTCCGCCATGTCATGGTCCAGACGGCAGACGGGCGGCAGTTTTCCCTCCGTGAATGCCCGGGCAGCGGCCCGGTTGTTGCGCACAGCTACGTCCGCCTGAAGCCGGAAGTGCTTCTCCATCACCTCGGGGTACAGAGCGTAGGCCGAAAAGTAGTGCTCGTAGCCGTAGACGCCGTAGGCGAACCCCGGGAACATCACGCAGCCGTAGGGGGCTTTCAGTATCTCCGGGCCGATCCGCTCCTGAAGGCGCTGCTCCCGGAGAACGATCTCTCGTGCCCGGGCGTCCTCATCGAACTCCGCGGCCTGCCGCTCCAGCGCCGGGAAAACCACCCGCTCCAGATGCTCCACCACAGCCTCCGGAGAGTCTATCAAGATGCCATCGCGCTCCACAGCCCGTGCCCCGGTGGTCGCGCCGCGCTCCGCCTCCTCGTAGCCGTGCGCGGTCATGGTCAGCGGATTGTCCCAGAGATACTGATCCAGCAGACAGACCCCGCAGTTCTCCTCCATCCGCAGGTAGACGCGTTCCGGATCCCGCAGGTAGTCGCCCGGTCCCTCTCCGGCCAGGCGCTCGATCATGGTGTGCTCCATCACGTGGACGATCCACGTGGGGATGCCGCTTGTCTCCCTCTGGAGCAGTGCATCCATGGCAAGCTGCGCGCGCGGGGTCTCGGGAGCGTGAAAGACCGGGAAGCTCATAGCATCGCTGGATGAGCCGTCCTGTGCCGTCTGGCTGGAAGTGATATCCGGGTTCAAGGTTGTTGCAGTCTCCTGGCCCGCGAGCGGCGCGGCGGCCTGCGTTTCAGTGCATCTCCACCTCGCAGACGCCGATGCCGCCGCGGTAGAAGTTGAACTGCACGTTGGGGTGCAGCGAGAGCAGGGACATCGGCACCGCGCTGTCCGCGATCCTCTTACTGATCATCAGCGTGGTCAGCCGCTGCCCGAAGGGATTGTCGTGCATCCCGGCGTGCCAGATGGAGACCCGCTCCGCCTTCCAGGTCTGGACCGGCCCCACCGTCACCGCCTGAGTGGGCACCAGAGAGACGTTTCCGCCGCCGGAGGTCCGCGCATTCTGCATGATGGTGACGGGATGCAGGTCCACCACCCGCGTTCCAAGCTTCAGGTACTCCTCGGGCGAGGGAGGCTCGTCCCTGTAGGCGCCCTCCCGGCGCACCGGATCGTTGAACGCCCAGTGCTTGATGTCTCCCTGCCCGCCCTGCATCACCACGCAGCGGACCCCTTCCCAGCTCTGCTCATACTCTGTGACGTCAGCACGAGGGAAGTGCAGGTTCTCTTCGGGCATGGCGAGTTCCGGGCGGATGCGGTCGAAACACAGTTCCCGGTCCGTCCGCGCGAACGAAAGCGGATGCTCGGGAGGCACTTCCCGGCCATCCAGCACCCACTCGTCCATTCCCCAGAAGTGGGCATTACGCAGGTTCAGGTCCAGCGCGTTCACCAGCCGCGCCACCAGCGGGAGCTGCTCCGTCGGCCCGATAGGGCCGCAGATTCCCGCCGGGCTGTCCGGCGTGGCCTGCCTCCACGCCTCGATATACTCCAGCGCCTCCGCCAGGTAGAACTCTTCCAGCGTGTCATAGATCACCACGCGGAAGCCCTCTCGCGAAAGGCCGGGCAGATCCTCGGCCTTGAGGCTGGCGGCGTCGTCAAGAAGCTCCTGATCCAGGGTGGTGTAGTCCCACCAGTCCGGCGCAAGTTTGCTCAGTCTTCTGGCCATTTCCATTCCTCCCGGGGCCCCGCCTCCAGGGAGCGGGGCGCGATAGCAGGATATCCGTCTGACGGTCTTCCGGGGAGGGCTTTGCGCTGCATTCCGGCGAATCCTGCGTTTTTGGCGCAGAATCATTGTTGCGACCAGGTCGCCCAAGGGCTACAATGGCTTCAGAAGACCTGCGCAGCGCTTCCCTGCGCGGGGAAGCCCGCAGGGTGAAGGAGGATCGTTCCCGTGGATCTGCAAGTCAGAAAAGATCTGCTGCCGACAGAGGAAGATGTC
>JBBFLP010000250.1:0-4606 GCA_037478975.1 Armatimonadota bacterium | reverse complement strand
GGCACCACGCGGCAAACCTGCAGAGATTCGTGGATGGCGTAGGAGCGCACACCGCGCATCAGCGGCTCCCAGAGAATGGGCCCCGCCTGCGATATGCCGCCCCCGATGATGACCATCTCCGGGTTCAGGATGTTGATCATGTTCGCAACGCCGATCCCCACCCAGTGCCCGGTCTCCGCCATGGTTTCCAGGCAGACCTGATCACCCTTACCGGCGAACTCCGCGATGAGCGCCGGAGTGATGCGGTCCGCCTGATACTCCACCGCCTCCGCCAGCGCGCTCGGCCGGCCGGACTGGAACTTCAGCACCGCGCGCTCAACGATGGCGTCCCTCTGGGCCATGGCCTCCAAGCACCCGTGATTTCCGCAGCCGCACTGACGGCCCCCGGGGTTTACTACCATATGGCCTATCTCAGCCCCGCCCGCGTTCGCGCCGGACCAGACCTGGCCGTTCAGAACGATGCCTCCTCCGATGCCCGTCCCCAGCGTCAGCATCACCAGACTCTGGACGTCCCGCCCCGCACCGAAGGTGAACTCGCCCAGTGCGGCGATGTTCACATCGTTCTCCATCCGGATCGGCACGCCTGTGCGCTCCTGGATGAGGCTGAGCAACGGCACTCCCTCGATGTCCGGGAAGTTGGGCGACCATAGCACCACCCCTTCCGGCGTGATGCGCCCCGGCATCCCGATGCCCGCGCCTGCCACGTCTTCCGCGCGCACGCCCGCGTCCGTCAAAGCCGCCTCGATGGCCCGGGACACCTGCTCCACCACCACGGACGGACCCCGCTCGGCGAAGGTGGGTTCGCGGCCCTCCCCCAGCCTTTTCCCATCCAGCGTGAAGACGGCGGCGCGGCTGTTCGTGCCGCCCACATCCACTCCCACGACATACTGCCCGCTCAAATTCGGCTGCATTTTCCGGAGCTCCTCAGATGACTGTCGGACTGTTCGTTCCGATCTTCTGCCAGGCATCTTGTTATGCGTGGCGGCTCCGTTTGCCTGCCTTGCAGGGATATCCCGCACGGGGGCGAACCATTTCCCGGAGCCGCCGCAGCGCGGTTCGCATCTGCCAGAAGGAGACACACGTGAAAGAGCCCACACCACGAGAGAAAGCGCAGAAGTTCCTGACGGAAGCCACCCAGTTCCGGCTCGGCGCGTTGCTGACCGAGTCATTCCACCCCCGGTCCCGCAACCTCAGCGACATCGCCCGGCGGGACGCCGCCGAAGGGCTGGGCGTCCTGTTCGACGTGGACCGTGACGTGGTGGAGCGCTTCCGGCGGTTCGTCGCCGAAAGGCGCGCCGAAAGCATCCGTGACACCGTGGTCTCCCGTCTGTTGAACGGCGGCAGACTGTTTTTCACCGGCTGCGGCTCGACGGGACGCCTCAGCATTCAGCTGGACTCCATCTGGCGGGATTTCTGGCAGAGAAGACAGGCCGCAGGCGACGAGCACGCCGCGCAGTGGGAGGACAGGACGTTCAGCGTGATGGCCGGCGGCGATTTCGCGCTGATCAAAGCGGTGGAGGGCTTCGAAGATTTCACACAGTTCGGGCGCAGGCAGATCCGCGACCTGGGCGTATCGCAGCAAGACGTGGTCTTCTCCATCACGGAAGGAGGGGAGACCTCGTTCGTCATCGGAACGGCGTGGGAAGCGCTGGAGGCAGGCGCTAAGGTCTACTTCGTCTACAACAACCCGGACGAAATCCTGCGGGAGCACGTCATCCGCAGCCGGGAAGTGCTGGACGAGCCGCGCATCGAGAAGATCAACCTCACCACCGGGCCGATGGCGATCAGCGGTTCCACGCGGATGCAGGCCACCACCATCCAGCTGGCTGTCCTGCTGACGGTGCTGGAGATGACCATCCGGGAGATTCTGGCGCGGCAGACGGGGCAGCCGGCGGAGGCGGAGGACATTCCCGGACTGGTTCTGAAGGAGCTGGAACAGGTTCACGAGCGCCTGGCCTCAGAGGATCTGCGTCAGGAGCTGGCCCGGCTGGTGGAGATGGAGGAGCGGGTCTACCGCTCCGGTCGCCGCAACAATTATTACGCGGACAGGCTGGCCATAGACATCCTGACGGACACCACGGAACGCAGCCCTACCTTCTGCGTGCCCGCCTTTAAGAAGTTCGACGACCCGGAGGCGGCGGAGAGCTGGTCGTTCCTTTTTCTGCCCTATGCCACCACGGAGGAGGCGTGGCAGAGACTTCTGAAGCGCCGTCCCCGGCCGGTGGAATGGGATCTGGAGACGGTGCGGGAGTTGATCGGCGAGGAGGCCGCCGAGCGCCAGCACCGCATAATCCGGGACATCGGCATGAAAGAGATCCTGCGGTTCCGAATCGGACTGGACGGCGTCTCCATCCGGCCGCTCGGGCCGGGTGATTCGGCCACAGCCATCGTGACGGAGGAGGATCTCCCGTCGCTAGAGCAGGAAGATGGCTTCTTCCGCACGCGGCTGGACGAGGCCCGGCAGGCCGGGGCGGACACCGGCGTGGTGTTCGCAGGTCCGGAGGAACCTTGCCGCCAGGCCCGGGAGTTCGTCGCCGGCTGGGCTCCAGAGGCGCGGGGAGTCTTCCTGCAGACCACGGACTGCGGATTACATCTGAAGCCGGGGCTACGGCTGGGCGTCAAGATGATGCTGAACGCGCTCTCCACCTGCACGATGGTGCGCCTGGGGCGGGTCATGGGCAATGTGATGATCTGGGTGGTTCCGAGCAACCTGAAACTGATAGACCGCTCCACCCGCTACATCAGCCAGCTTGCCGGCGTCTCTTACGAGGAAGCGTGCTATGCCCTGTTCGAGGCCATCGAGTACGTCAGTCCCCGGATGGCGGCCGGGAAGGCGTATCCCGCTCCGGTGGGACTGGCGGTGATGCGCCTGAGACACGGCCTTCCGTTTGAGCAGGCTGAGCAGCGTCTGTATGAGGAGGTTGCAGGGGCGTGAATGGCGTGCTCGATGAAGCTCGGATGCGGCGGGCGGTGAGGCGTAATGTCTGAAGCGTTCGAGAGATTCCTGCGCACCGTGGATGCCCTGCGGGATCCCGGAGGGTGCCCGTGGGACCGGGAGCAGACCCACCGCTCGCTCCGGCCGTTCCTGGTGGAGGAGACCTATGAGGTCCTGCAGGCCATTGACGAGGGCGATGACGAGCAGCTTAAGTCGGAGCTGGGCGACGTCCTCCTGCAGGTGGCTCTCCACGCCCGTATCGCTTCGGAAGAGGGACGCTTCGACATCCACGACGTCTGCCGCGCCATCACGGAGAAGCTGATCCGACGGCATCCCCACGTGTTCGGCAGTGTCGAGGTCAACGGCGTGGACGAGGTGCTTACCAACTGGGAAGCCATCAAGGCGGCGGAGAAGAAGGATTCTCCGCCGCAGTCCGCTCTGGACGGCGTGCCCCGTTCGTTGCCCGCCCTTCTTCTGGCGCTTGAGGTTTCGAAAAAGGCGGCGCGGCAGGGGTTCGAGTGGCCGGACCTGAACGGCGTACTGGACAAGATGATGGAGGAGATCGGGGAGCTGCGTCAGGCCATCGCGAGCGGGCGGGTGGAGGAGGTCGAAAGTGAGATCGGCGACCTGCTGTTCACCATCGTGAACGTGGCGCGGTGGGTGCGGGTGGATCCGGAGCAGACCCTGCGGGACATGGTGCGTCGCTTCTCCGCCCGCTTCCGGGCGATGGAGGACCGCGCGCGGGCATCCGGGAAGCCTCTGACGGAGATGTCCGCCGAGGAGTGGGAGGATCTCTGGCAGTCGGTCAAACAGGAGCTACCCTGAAGATCGGCCGGGCCAGCAACCCCTGCGCCCCTTCCATAGGCTGACCCGCTTTGGACTAGCTTGCCTTCCCCCTCGGAGTCGCCCCGGTCGAGTAGCGCGGCGCCAGCCGCGCGTATCGAGACCAGACCCTAGAAGAATGGTTTCGACACGCCCGCCGGAGGCGGGCGGCTCAACCACCGTAGGATGGGTTGTGGCAGCCGGCGGCCGCCTCGGGCTCAAACTTTTCCCTCGAAACCACATTTTCACGTCATCTCAATCCCGATCTGACAGATTCTGACACACCGGTCCGGTATTCTGACTCTGGCGGTCCACAGATCGCATACGGAAATACGAAGGGAGGTTCTGAACAATGCTCATCACTCGATCGCTGTGTCTCAGTCTGCTTCTGACGCTCGTCTGCGCTGCGGCCGGGTCCGCCTCGGATATCTGGTCTGGCGGATTCATCGGCTCGTGGCGGAGCGGGTCCGGCGCGGCATACCTGGGGAAGCTCTCCAGCAACCCTTACGATTCGGAGAGCATCAGCAATCCTTACGGCCGGTACGGAAGCCCTTACGGAAACACGCTGAGCAATCCGTACAGCTCGTTCGGCAGTCCCTACAGCACCCGTTCCTGGAGCAATCCCTACGCGACGGACGCGCCGCGAATCTACGCCTCTGACGGCACGTATCTCGGGAAGCTGTCCTCGAACCGCTATGACCCGGAGAGCATCAGCAACCCTTACGGACGATACGGGAATCCTTACGGGAACACAGTGATGAACCCTTACAGCACGTACGGAAGCCCGTATTCTTCTCAGAAATGGAGGAATCCTTACACCACCTCAGCACCCCGGGTGATCTACTTCTC
>JBBFLP010000249.1:0-4638 GCA_037478975.1 Armatimonadota bacterium | reverse complement strand
CGTCCCTTGCGGAAAGAAGTCCTTCCGGGACAGGTGGCCGGGAAACGGGATACAATGCGGCGGGGCGCCCGGAAGACGCAAAGACCGCCTGCCCCGGGGAGCCCTCTGTGGGAAAACATCCCTGAAAAAGGCTGCCGATCCTGAATGACAGACAACATCCTCCCCTGGGTCCTGTTCAACCTGTTCGTGCTGGCTATGCTGGCTCTGGACCTGGGAGTCTTTCACCGCAAGGCGCGCGAGATCGACATCCGGGAAGCACTGCTGTGGAGCCTGTTCTGGATCGCCCTGGCGCTGGTGTTCAATGCCGGGCTGCTGCTGTTCTGGCCGGAGCGGGCGGAGGCCAGAGAGATCGCGCTGGAGTTCCTGACGGGCTACCTGATTGAGAAATCTCTCAGCGTTGACAATATCTTCGTCTTCGTCCTGATCTTCAACTATTTCGCCATCCCCGGGATGTTCCAGCGCAGGGTGCTGTTCTGGGGAATCATCGGGGCTCTTGTGTTCCGGGCCATCTTCATCGCCACCGGGATCACGCTGATCCGGCGGTTCGACTGGATCATCTACGTGTTCGGTGTCTTCCTGGTGGTGACCGGTATCAAACTGGTCTTTGAAAAAGACAAGGAGCTCCACCCCGAGAAGAACCCCGTCCTGCGATTGTTCCGCCGCGTGATGCCCGTCACCACCGAGCTGCACGGCAGCAGTTTCTTCGTCCGGCAGGCCGGCCGGTTAGTGGCCACCCCGCTTTTCGTGGTGCTCCTGCTCATCGAGACCACGGATATCATCTTCGCGGTGGATTCTATTCCCGCCATTCTGGCCGTCACGCAGAACCCGTTTATCGTCTATACGTCCAACGTGTTCGCCATCCTGGGCCTGCGGGCGCTCTATTTTGCGCTGGCGGGCGTCGTGCGCATGTTCCACTTCCTGCACTACGGGCTCTCAGCCATCCTGGTCTTTGTGGGCATCAAGATGCTGGTAAACCACTACACCCACGCGAAGACCATCTCCACCGAAGTATCCCTGGCGTTCATCGGGGCAGCTCTGACATTGAGCATCGCGGCATCCATCAGGTGGCCAAAGCAAGAAACCGGAGCCCATCCGGACGCCGAGGGCGCCGTCCGGGAAGCCAGCGGCTGAGGATTTCCCGCTCAGTCCCCGAGGATGCCGCGACCCCTGAAGCTATAACGGACGGATATAGATGTTGCGGAAGTAGAGCGTGTTGCCGTGATTCTGCAGTTCGATCTGCCCGCACGGATAGATGGGCCGTTCACGTTCCCAGTAGTTCTCCATGGTGACGTTCTTGACCACGAGCTCCCCGTTCAGGAATACGTGCACCTTATCGCCCACCATAACGATGCGGAAGCGGTTCCATTCGCCAACAGGGCGATCGGCCCGTTTTGAAGGATTGGAAGGATTCTCTTTGTTGTTGTAGAGCCCGCCGGACCCGATGGGGTTGTCCCAGATCTGGACCTGGGGACTCCCACGCAGATAGATCCCGCTATCGCCGCCCGGCTCGATCTTCCAGTCCACCAGCAGCTCAAAGTCGCAGTAATCCTGCGCCGTGCACAGGCTATCCCCTTTGCCGTCAAAGACCAGAACCCCGTCCACCGCCTTCCAGTGTTGCCGCATCCGCTCGTCGGCATTCACCTGCGCGGCCGCCAGCTCCTTGGGGGCCATCTGAGCACGCCTGGGGGGATTCTCCACCAGACCCTTCCAGCCGCTCAGAGTCTTGCCGTCGAACAACGCGCGGAATCCGGGCGGAGGGGTGTTCGGCCTTTCGGGGCGTGAGAGATCGCGGATGCGCACGTTGCGGAAGGCGACCTCGCTCGGCCCATGACCCAAGAAGCCGATGTATCCCCTGTCCCGGAAGATGCCGGGGTGCTCGGCGATGATGCGAGGATCGCGGATGCTGTTCAGATCCGCGTTGACGATAAGCCGGCCGTTCAGCGTCACCCGGATGCGCCGGCCGATGGCGGCGATCTCCATCGCGTTCCATTCGCCTGGCTTTTTCAGGGCGCCTCGTCTGGCGGGAGCCACCTTGTAGATGGATCCGCAGTACTGGCCGGGCTCCAGCCGGGCATAGGCGGGATCATCGTCGTCCAGCAGCTGGATCTCCATGGCGTCATACGCGGGGCTGCCGTCCAGCGCGGAGCGGATGGCCACACCGTTGTTGCCCGCCTTATCCAACCGGAATTCGAACCGCAGCACGAAGTCGCTGTACTGGCGATCCGTGAACAGAATGCCTCCTCCATCCGCAGGACAGACCAGCAGTCCGTCCCGGACGACATAGCCGGGACCGTGACCGCCAACCAGCTGCCACCCCTGCAGCGTGCGGCCATCGAAAAGGTTGATGAAACCCTCCTCGACCGCGGTGGAGGGCCGGACAAGCCCAAGCAGCAAACTCAGGGAGATGGTGAGTAGCGATGTGACGCGCACAATCATAGCCGACCGTTTCATACCTTTAGTGCCCCTCGTAAGACAGTCCCGAATACCTCTGGCACCCTCCCGCAGCTACCACTCCAGGCACTCCGGGGGAGCGCCTGCCAGATCTGGCGCGTGCCAGTCCGCCTCGTGAAGATCTTCCGCCGAGAAACTGGTCAGGATCCCCAGACACCGGCAGCCGGCCGCTTTCGCAGCCCGGACGCCGTTGACGGCATCCTCCACCACCAGACACTGCGGGGGCTGCAGGCCCAGCCGCTCCGCAGCCGTCAGGAAGATTTCCGGATGCGGCTTCTTGTGAGTGACGTCCGAGCCGGTGACGATGGAATCGAACGTTCCGGGCGGGAAACCGATCTCGCGCAGGTTCATTTCCACCTTCATCAGATCCGCCGCGCTTGCCACCGCCAGCCTGAGCCCGCGCTCACGACAACGTGAGACGAATTCGCGCGCTCCCGGCAGGGGTCCCAGACGGCCGTGGATGAGATCTCCATAGATGGTGTAGGTCTGCCGCTTGGCCTCCTCCAGGTCCAGCGACAGGCCGTATTTCTCCGCCACGCCACCGATGTAGCGATCCTCCCCCGCCCCGACAAAGGGGATAAAATCTTCGGGCTTTGCGTTGATTCCCTTCGTCGCCAGAAACTGGATGGCAGCCTTGCAAATGTATTCCTCGGAGTCAATCAGCACTCCGTCCATGTCGAAGATGACTCCGCGCAGCTCACCCATCGGACCGCGCCTCCCCCGCGCCTGATCCAGACGACGGCTTCCAGTGTCTGTCCCACGGAGCGACGCTGCGGCGGGAGTCGTCCCCTTCCGGCCGCGCCGCCTGCACCTCCTCCAGAGTGAACATGGGCCGCACCTCGATGCCCAGATCCTGAATGGCCTGAACCCCGCCGGCCTGCCGGTCCACCAGCGCCCAGACAGCCTTCACATTGCATCCCCGTTCCCGGACCGCCTCAATGGCGCGGATGACCGAGCCGGCAGACGTGATGACATCCTCCACCATCAAGACATCCACGTTTTCCGGCAGACGACCCTCGATCAACTTGCCCGTCCCGTGCTCCTTGGCGGCCTTGCGCACAATGAATCCATCCACCGGCCACTCCATCAGAGGGCTCAGACCAACTGCGGCTCCCACGATGGGGTCGGCCGCGAGTGTCGGTCCACCCACACACGTGACTCCCAGGCGTTTCATCTCCTGCACCACGAATGTGCCGACCAGGAGGGCGCCGACGGGGTGCAAAGTGACGAGGCGGCAGTCCAGGTAGAAGCTGGACTTCGCGCCGCTGGAAAGCGTGAAGTCGCCCTCCATATACGCCTCGCGGCGGATGAGGTCGAGCAGGCGCTCCCTGCGCTCCCGGGCAGGAACTGCGCCCAGCGGGTGCAGTGCGGACATCTTCAGAACTCCTTCCCTGATTCGGACGAACGGGCGGGATACCCCGAGAGTATATAGCAGAGGGTACCCGGCCCGGCCACCACTGCAAGAATGACGCAAACCACCTGTGACGCCTTCTCAAGAGTAAGCCCGGACGAGACAGAAAGTCGAGCTTATCCGGGAACCGGGGCTTGAGACCGGGTTGCACGACCGGAAGGCTTGCTTTTCAGCATTTCGCAACGATGCCCGCCGCCGGGGTTTCCCAGGAGTTTTCATGCCGCCCCGAAACTTGAACGACGGACAACGGGCAATGAACCGGTCTTTGAAACACCCCCGCTACACTTGTCCCCGGACCGGACGCCGGAGGCTCCGGCGATTCCAAAGTCCAGTCACCCAATTCCAGGAAGGGAGAAAAGGAATGAACGCGAAGACTCTTGCCGCAGGGGCTGCTGCGCTTGCAGTGATTGCGTCGGCAGCTTCTGCAGCCCCGAAGAACGTGATCCTTATGGTGGCGGACGGATGGGGCTACAATACCATCCAGGCCACCAACTTCTGGACGGGCGCGGCCGCCCAGAGCTATCAAAGGTTCCCTGTTCAGTTTGCTATGTCCACCTACTCCGCCAGCGGCCACGGCTACGACCCGGCGCAGGCGTGGGTGGACGGCAAGTACAACACCACCTACTTGAAGACCGGAGCCACGGATTCGGCCTCAGCCATCACCGCGATGATGACCGGCGTAAAGAACTACGACGGGATCATCAACATCAGCGTTGACGGCCAGCCGCTGACCACCTTCGCCCAGATGTACAAGTGGGCCGGACGCGCGGCCGGAT
>JBBFLP010000248.1:0-4693 GCA_037478975.1 Armatimonadota bacterium | reverse complement strand
GGTCAATGGGGGTCACCAGCACCACCACGTCCCCCGGCGACACCAGGTCTCCCACGATGGTCTGGTCGCCGGAAGCGGGGGCGTGCCGGATGAGCAGCCCCTTCAGCGAGTTGATCCCCTCGCCCTTCACCGCGCTGACTGCGGCGAACGGCAGCCTGCGCTCCGCGGCCCATTTCTCCCACGGGGCGGGATCGGCCAGGTCGCACTTGTTGGCCACGGCCACCAGCGGGATGCCCCGCGCCGCGATATCCCCAGCCAGCCGGTCTTCCTCGGGAGACGGCTCGCGCGTGCAGTCCAGCACCAGAATGGCCAGGTCGGTTCTCTCCAGCACCTTCAGGGAGCGCTCCACGCGGCGCGCGCCGAGCTCCCCGACGTCATCCAGCCCGGCGGTGTCCGTCACCACCACGGGACCAAGCGGCAGGATCTCCATCGCCTTGGAGACCGGGTCGGTGGTGGTGCCCGGCACGTCCGAGACGATGGCGATATCCTGCCCGGTCAGCGCATTGATCAGGCTGGACTTGCCGCTGTTGCGCCTGCCGAAGATGCTGATATGCAGCCTCTCCCCCGAAGGGGTCTGGTTCAGCGATGCCAATGGTCTCCCCCCGCGGCCTCCCGTTCCGATTATAGCCTGCCGCGCTCCGCGCCGCGCACGGCAGACGGTACGGGGCGTCGCCATCGGGTGGCGGGTGGGCTACAATGCCGCTGGAAGGATATGTCGGCGCAGAGCAAAGAGCACCGGGAGCGCAGG
This sequence comes from Armatimonadota bacterium, assembly GCA_037478975.1. Taxonomy (GTDB): domain Bacteria; phylum Armatimonadota; class UBA5829; order DSUL01; family DSUL01; genus CALCJH01. Next base: position 3,945 of record JBBFLP010000248.1, on the reverse strand, counting down.
CTGGTGGTGGCCATCACCGGCGCGAGCGGGTCCATCTACGGTCTGGAGTTCCTGAAGCGGGCGGCGCGCCTGTGGGACCGCATCTGGCTGACCACCAGCTCCAACGCTCTGGCGGTGGCCTCGCACGAGGTGGGACTGAAGGGCTTCGATCCGGCCCGGGACCTGGATCTGGGGGATCTCGCGCCGCGCGTCACCCTGATGAGCCCCCGCGACCTGACCGCCCCCCCATCCAGCGGGTCATACCGCTATGACGGGATGGTCATCGTTCCCTGCTCGATGGGCACGCTGGGACGGATCGCGAACGGGATCTCCAGCGACCTGATCAGCCGCATCGCCGATGTGTGCCTGAAAGAGCGGCGCCGTCTGGTGCTGGTCACGCGCGAGACCCCTCTCTCGGCCATTCACCTGCGGAACATGCTGACGCTGGCCGAGGCCGGTGCCACTATCCTGCCGGCTGCGCCGGGGTTCTATCACCGCCCCGGGAGCGTTGGGGATCTAGTGGACTTCATCGTCGCGCGCATCCTTCAGTCGCTGGGTGTGGACCAGGACGTCCTTCCCGGGTGGAGGGAAGACGAGTGAGCGGCTCGCCCCGTCCGCTGCCGGTCCGGCTGGCCAGTCTGGTGAAGCTGGAGCACACGGTCTTTGCGCTCCCGTTCGCCTACATGGGAGCAGTGACGGCTCTGGGGCGGTTTCCTGATGCGCGCAACGCGCTGCTTATTCTGCTGGCCATGGCCGGAGCGCGGACCGCGGCCATGACGTTCAACCGGATCGTGGACCTGCCGCTGGACCGCCGGAACCCCCGCACCGCAAAACGCGAGCTGGTTACCGGCGAGGTCAGTCAGACTCAGGCGCGCGCGCTACTGATCATTTCGGCGGCTGTCTTCTTTGCTGCGGCCTGGATGCTGAACCCGCTTGCCTTCACACTCTCCCCGCTGGCTCTGGCCGTGATCCTTGGCTATTCCTACACCAAGCGGTTCACTCCGGCCTCGCATCTGTTCCTGGGGGCGTCGCTTGGCATTGCTCCGGTGGGCGGGTGGATCGCAGTGACCGGCGAGTGGAGCGCCTACCCGCTCATTCTGGGCGCGGCGGTGGCGGCCTGGACGGCCGGGTTCGACATCATCTACGCACTGCTGGACACGGAGTTCGACCGCCGCGAGAAGCTCCACTCCATTCCGGCCGCACTCGGGGAGGAGAACGCCCTTTACGTCTCCCGTGCCCTGCACGCGGCGATGATCGTTCTGCTGGTCTGGTATGGCCGGGTGCTCGGACTGGGAAGCCTGTATGTCATCGGCGTGTTCGTGGTGGGCGCGTTTCTGGTGTGGGAGCACTCTCTGGTGAGTCCGCAGGACAAGAGCCGGGTGAACACGGCATTTTTCACGATGAACGGGATCGTCAGCATCGTGCTGTTCGTCTTCACGCTGCTGGACGCGCTGAGGGGAAGGTGGCAGTGATGAAGACTACGGTGCTGGGTTGCCTGCCGTATTTGAACGTGCGCCCCCTCATCCGCTCCATTGAACGCCGCCCGCCAGAGGGCTACGAACTGGTCTACGATACTCCTTCCGGTCTGGCGGTGCGGTTGCGGGAAGGATCGTGCGATATCGCGGCCGTCTCCAGTTTCGAGGCGCTGGCCAACCCGGAGCTTGAGATCATCCCCGGCTTCGCCATCGCATCCGACGGCCCTGTGACCAGCGTTCTGCTTTTCTCGCAAAGGCCGTTCTCCTCAGTCCGCCGGGTGGCGCTGGACACCAGCTCGCTCTCCGGGGCGGCTCTCACGCGCATCGTGCTGGCGGACCAGTTCGGAGCCACTCCGGAGTTCGTCCGGCTGGAGCCTTACCCCGCCGACATGCTGAGTCAGGCGGATGCCTGTCTCTTGATCGGCAACAACGCCATGCTGCACGCGCCGCAGGTTCCGCACGTGCTAGATCTGGGTGAGGCCTGGAAGATGTTGACCGGCCTGCCCTTCGTGTTCGGGGTATGGGCGGCGCGCCGGGGGTGTGCGGACGAGCGCGACCTGCTCATCCTGCAGGAGGCCCGCCGCGCCGGGATGCGGGATCTTGAGACCATCGCGCGTGAGGAGGCCATCAATCTGGGACTGCCGCCCGCCCTCATTCTGCGCTATCTGGCCGAGATCATGGTCTACGATATGGGCGAGCGGGAGCTTGCCGGGCTGCGCGAGTTCCTGCGCCGCTCACGAGCCCATGGTCTGCTGGACTCCGCCGCGGAAGTCCGGTTGTGGCAGGCATCGGAGGCGCATCCTTCCTCTCGGTGACCTCGCCCCGCAATCATGCTAGAATGCGCCCCGGCAGGAGGGCTGCTTCACTTTTTCCGGAAAGGGCCAAGCTATGACAAGCATCGAGCACATTCACGCGCGGGAGATTCTGGATTCGCGCGGCAATCCCACCATTGAGGTGGACGTTTACCTTGAGGACGGAACGAGGGGGCGCGCCGCCGTTCCCAGCGGAGCCTCCACCGGCACCCGGGAGGCGGTCGAACTGCGCGACGGCGATAAGGGCCGCTACCTGGGCAAGGGCGTGCTCAAGGCGGTCGAGAACGTCAACGACAAGATCGCGCCCGAGCTTCTGGACATGGACGTGACGGACCAGGTCGGCATTGACGAGATGATGATCGAGCTGGACGGCACGGAGAACAAGTCCAACCTGGGAGCCAACGCTATCCTGGGCGTCTCTCTGGCGTGCGCCCACGCGGCTGCGAAGTCGCTGGGGATTCCGCTCTACCGCTACATCGGAGGCACCAGCGCGCGGACCCTGCCGGTCCCGATGATGAACATCCTGAACGGCGGCAAGCATGCAGACAACAGCGTGGACCTTCAGGAGTTCATGGCCATGCCCGTAGGAGCGTCCAGCTTCGCCGAAGCGCTTCGCTGGTGCGCGGAGGTGTTCCACGCGCTTCGCGGAGTCCTGAAGAGCCGGGGCTACAGCACCACCGTCGGCGATGAGGGCGGCTTCGCCCCCGACCTGAAGGCCAACGAGGAGGCGCTGGAGGTCATCGTCGAGGCCATTCAGAAGGCCGGCTACACGCCGGGCGAGCAAGTGGCCATCGCTCTGGATCCCGCCGCCTCGGAGCTGTGGAAGGACGGCAAGTACGACTTCTGGAAGTCCGGCTTCCAGAAAACGCCGGAAGAGATGGTGGACTTCTGGGTCCAGCTTGTGGAGAAATATCCCATCGTCAGCCTGGAAGACGGCATGGCCGAGCAGGACTGGGACGGTTGGAAGCTCCTGACCGATCGCCTGGGCGGCCGCATCCAGCTTGTGGGCGATGACATCTTCGTCACCAACACCCGCATCTTCCGGGAAGGCATCCAGAAGGGCATTGGCAACTCCATCCTCATCAAGGTGAACCAGATCGGTACCCTGACGGAGACGCTGGCGGCGATCGAGATGGCCAAGCGGGCGCGCTATACCGCCGTGGTCAGCCACCGCTCCGGCGAGACCGAGGACGTCACCATTGCGGATATCGCCGTGGCGACCAACGCCGGGCAGATCAAGACCGGCGCGCCGTCCCGCACGGATCGCGTGGCCAAGTACAATCAGCTCCTGCGCATCGAGGAGGAGCTGGGGGACACGGCGCTCTTTCCCGGCCGGGACGCCTTCTACAACGTGAAGTAAGCGGCATCCGCCGCTGACCGCTTCTCAGAGAGACTCTCATTCCGGCCCCTCTCTCCCGTGCGGAGGGAGGGGCTGTCTTTGTGATGAAGCCACTCGAGGGATTGAAACCCTGTCCAGACAGAGGAGAATGCGGTGAGACGCACCAGAATCGTCTGCACGCTGGGTCCGGCAAGCAACAGCCGGTCGGAGATAATGCGGCTGGCGCGGGCGGGCATGGATGTCGCCCGGCTGAACTTCTCGCACGGGACTCCGGAAGACCACGAGACTGTCGCGGAGCGGGTCCGCTCCGTTGCCGCGTCTCTGGGCCGCCCTGTTGCTC
>JBBFLP010000247.1:0-4727 GCA_037478975.1 Armatimonadota bacterium | reverse complement strand
CCGTGGATCTCAGCGCGCTGTATCTGGATGTGCTGAAGGACCGGCTGTATTCGGAACTGCCGGACTCCCGCCTGCGCAGGTCGGCCCAGGCGGCTCTTCATTCCATCCTCAGTACCCTTGTGCGGCTGGTCGCACCCATTCTGGTTCACACCGCAGACGAAGTCTGGCAGGCTGCCGGCATGAACTCGGAGACGCCCAGCGTCCATCTTGCGCGCTTTCCGCAAGCGGATGAGTCGCTGGTGGACGACAATTTGCTGCAGCGCTTTGACCGCCTGATCGATCTGCGCGAGGAGGTCTACCGGCACATCGAGGAGGCGCGCCAGAGCGGCAGCATCGGTAAGCCGATGGAAGCTCGTGTTACCGTGTCTGCAGGCGAGGACGGCGCCCTGCTGAACGAGGATCGCAAACTTCTGGCCTCGCTCTTTATCGTTTCCGACGTCCAGCTGCTTCCGGGAAGCAACGGGCGTGAAGTGAAGGTCGAGCCTGCTCCCGGAACGCGGTGCCCACGGTGCTGGCTGGTCCGTGAGGATGTGGGTAGCCGGGCAGAGCGTCCCGAGCTGTGCGGGCGTTGCGCGGACGTCGTGTCCGCGCTTTCAGGCGGAGAAGAGGCGTGACACCATCTGCCGAGGAGATCGCTCCTGTTCTTGAATCCGAGCGGGATGCGCTTCTGGAGGAACGGCGGCGCATCGAAGAATCCATATCGTCCCAGTCTGAGTCCGACGAGACCGGCGAGGTGCGGGACCATCTGCACCACCCTGCAGATGCCGCCACCGCCACCTATGACCGCGAGCAGCTGGCCGCCAGGCTGGAGAATGTGGAAGGCCTGCTCCGCAGGGTCAACAGAGCGCTGGAGAAGCTCCGCGAGGGAAGTTACGGGGTCTGCGACCGTTGCGGGGGCGAGATCGCGCCGCCCCGCCTGGAAGCTTTGCCCTCCGCCTGCCTTTGCCTGGACTGCCAGGACAGGGAGGATCTGCTCTGAAGCGCGCCTGCCCCTGGCTGGCTGCCGCGGCCATCGTCGTTCTGGATCAGGCCACCAAGGCGGCCGCTTTGAAAATGCTTGAGATGGACGGTGAGGCCCTGACGGTCATCCCCGGGCTGCTCTGGTTCCAGCTCATCCTGAACACTGGGGCGGCGTTCGGCCTGTTCCAGTCACTGGGGCCTTTGCTTGCCCTCATCAGCGTGATCCTGATCTACGCGGGATACAAAATCATCCGCCACGAGGAAGACCCGCTCCTTGTATGGTCGCTTGCTCCCGTTCTGGGAGGGGCGGCAGGGAACCTGATCGACAGAGTGTTCCGGGGAGGAGTGGTGGATTTCATCAGAGTCCCCGCGTGGCCGCTTTTCAATCTTGCCGACTGCGCCATCACTGTAGGGACGGCGGGAGTGATACTCTACGCATTGATGAGCAGACGCAGGGAAGAGTAGGGGACGTCCGAGAGTGCATCCGGTATTGCTGGAGATCGGATGGTTCAGGCTTCACAGTTATGGCCTGCTGCTTGCTGCCGGAGCGCTTGTGGCCATCTGGCGGGCCTCCCGTGTTTCGCAGAGGCGTGGCATTCCGGAAAGCGCGATTGTGGACGCCGGTCTTCTGGCGCTCCTGACAGGGTTGGCGGGAGCGCGGTTGACTTACGTTTTGCTCAACCGGGACGCTTTTGCGGGAGATCTGAAATCGGTCTTTGCAATATGGGACGGCGGGCTCACTTTCTTTGGAGGGTTCGCCGTGGGAGCGGTGTCGGTGGCCCTGTGGGCCATCCGGCGGGGGTACCGGCTGGCCGACGTGGCTGACGTCTGCGCCCCCAGTCTGGCACTAGGATACGCCATTGCCAGAATCGGGTGTTTCCTGAACGGATGCTGCTACGGATGCGAGACCAGCGTTCCCTGGGCGGTGCGTTTCCACGCGGACGGAGGCGGCGTCCTCACGCCCCCCAGCCACCCCGTCCAACTCTACTCAACGGCGATAAGTTTTCTGATCTTTTTGATGCTCGTCCGGCTGGAGAAGCGCAGCCTGCGCCCGGGAGCGCTGTTCGGAAGCTGGCTGGTCCTCTCCAGCCTGGAGCGGTTTTTCCTTGAGTTTTTCCGGCGTGGAGCCACCGCACAGGAGTTCGCAGGAGGACTGACTCAGGCCCAGGCTGCCAGTTTGGCACTTCTGCTCGCCGGAGCTTTTCTCATCGGCGCTCCGCGGAGAAAGGCATAGAGGCTCCGTGGAAGGCCCGTTCCGCTTCGTCGTCTCACCTGAAGAAGCCGGCCTACGGCTGGATGTCTTTCTTGCACGGCGGCTGCCGAGCATCTCACGCACACGTTTGAAAAAAGCCATCCTCGATGGCGATGTGCTGGTGGATGGCAGACCTCAGCCGCCGCGTCACGTTATGGAATCTGGCAAAGAGGTCACGGGAAGAGTGGCCGCTTCGCCGCCGTGGAGCGTCGCGCCGGAGGAGATCCCACTGGACATTGTCTATGAGGACGAACATCTGGCGGTGCTGAACAAGCCACGGGGCCTGGCAGTGCACCCGGGAGCCGGCCGTAGCGCTGGTACTCTGGTGAACGCTCTTGCGGCACGTTTTGGATCGCTACCGGAGGCGGATTCCCCGGAGAGGCCGGGTATCGTGCACCGGCTGGACAAGGATACGTCCGGACTGATGGTCATTGCTCGCAGTCCCGAGGCTATGGCGCGGCTTGCCCGCATGGTTGCTGAGAGGCGTTTCGAGCGGCGTTACGTCGCGCTGGTGTGGGGAAGCCCGCGATTCGAGAAAGCTGTGGTGGATGCCGCCATCGGACGGGATCCGTCCCACCCGGAGAGGATGGCCGTGCTTCCCTCGCAGGGTCCTTCCAGAGCACGAGAGGCGGTCACGGAACTGATAGTCCTTGAGCGTCTGGCGGACACTACGTTGCTGGAAGCTAGGCTTCAGACGGGGAGGACGCACCAGATCCGCGTGCATTGCCACTACGCCGGCCATGAGGTGGTGGGCGACCCGGTCTATACCAGGCGGCGGAAGCTTTCGCAGGCCACGCCGGGAGAGCAAGTGGACTTCGAGAGGTTGCTGGAGAGGCTCGGCGGACAGGCGCTACATGCTGCCCGCCTGTCGTTTGCCCATCCGTTCTCCGGCGAACTGCTGGATCTCAGTGCTCCAATGCCGGAGGAGATGGAGGCGGTGGTCTCCTTCGAGCGCCGCAGGGCAGGGGTGGGCACGCCGTGACAGACTCCATATTGTCGGGGCACCAGTCAGAGATCGAAAGGCTGATCGCCGAAAGCCTCATCCCCCGCGGGGTCACTGACCCGGCGGTGCTGAACGCTTTCCGCAGCGTTCCCCGGGAGCTTTTCGTGCCTCCCGAACAGGCTCATCGTGCCTACGAGAACTCGGCTCTGCCGATCGGGCACGGTCAGACCATCTCGCAGCCGCTGATGATCGGCATTATGCTTCAGGCGCTGCAGGCTTCACCGGGACAAAAGGTGCTGGAGGTGGGTACAGGCAGCGGGTACCAGGCGGCCCTTCTTGCGCGGATGGGATTGAAGGTGTTTACCGCGGAGAGGATCCCGGCGCTGGCTGAGGCGGCCAGGTCGCGCCTGGAGGGACTCGGGCTGCAAGATGTGGTGGTTGTTGTGGCAGACGGGTCCTGCGGGTTGCCGGAACATGCTCCCTTTGACCGCATCATCGTCGCCTGCGCCGCACCCGACATCCCGGGCGCCCTGGCCGGTCAACTCACGGAAGGAGGGATCCTGGTGGCGCCCGTTGGAAGCCGCTTCAGTCAGCGTCTCTGCGTGGCGCGATGGCAGGAGGGAAAACTGTCCGTCGAATACGGAGACGAGTGCGTGTTCGTGCCCCTGATCGGGCAACAGGGATGGCCAGAAGAGGAGATTTGACCCGGATGACAGTCAGCCGCCGCAGAACCAGATCCGCCGCTACGCGGAAGAGCCGCAGCCGCTCCACCAGAAGGATCCGCCGTACCGCCTCCGCCCCCCGCGCATCGTCGCGGTGGCGGTCTTTCCAGCTGCCCTCCCGACTGCCGGTAAGACCTTCCTGGCTACTGATGGGAGTAGCGGGAATGCTGTTCCTCTGGCAGTTCTGGGCCCCTCTGGCGGGAGACCACCTTACGCGCTGGTTGTCTCCCCGCACCGCCGGGACATCGGGAGTATTGCTCCTGGCCGGCTCGCTTGTGATTCTCGGCCTGGAGGCAGCCGGGTTCCGGCAGCCTCCAGGCGGTAACCGGAAATCGCGGTAAAGCCCCTCAGGCTGCGGGGCGCATCCTTCCGCGGGAAGACACTCCCCGATGAACGCCAAGGATCGTGGCCGCAGCGGCAACTGCTTTCGCCGCGTCAACCAGGATGAACGGCGCGCTGCCCTGGAGGAAGGCAAGCCACCACGCTGCTTTCAGCCCGTCCGTGAACGCGTTCAGCACAGCAAGCCAGGCCATTCCTCCCAGGTGGACCACCGCCATACACGCGAGCCCCGCGCAAATGGCGGCAGTCGGCGAATCCGAGAGACGCCTGCTCCATAGCAGGCCCGCGAGAGCCGCTCCGGCCGGGAAAGCGAACAGATATCCCAGTGTTGGAAGAGATCCGGCAGCGTTGGAGAAACCGGCGAACACCGGCAGTCCGGCGAGCCCTGCCGCCACGTACATCGCGGCTGAGGCGGCTCCAGCACGCCATCCCATCAACGCGCCCAACAGCACCAGGACCAGAGTTTGCGCAGTCACCGGAACTGGCGTGAAGCCCAGCGGCACACGCACCT
>JBBFLP010000246.1:0-4734 GCA_037478975.1 Armatimonadota bacterium | reverse complement strand
TGTGGGAATATCTGGCGGCGGGCAAGCCGATCGTCTCGACGGACGTGGCCGGCTTCCGCGACTATCCGGAACTGGTGAGGATCGCCCGCTCCGCCGATGATTTCCTGAGGGCGTGTCTGGAAGCTCTGGAGGAGGGAGATGAGCTGAAGGAGAGGCGGCGGGAAGAAGCAGCCAGGCACTCCTGGGACGCACGGCTGGATGCTGTGGAGGCGGTGATCTCCGGCTTGAGCGAGTGCAGGGACGAAGGTGAACACTAGTCCGCTGATCTCGGCCATCGTGGTAAGCTACAACACGCGGGACATGACTCTGAAATGTCTGCGCGCGCTGAAGGCCGACCTCGCCGGGATGCCGTCGGAGATATGGGTGGTGGACAACGCGTCCAGCGACGGAAGCGCGGAGGCGGTGGAACGGGAGTTCCCGGATATCCACGTTCTGCGCAGCGGGCGGAATGCCGGGTTCGGAGCCGCAAACAATCTGGCGATGGCGCAGGCGCGGGGTGAACTGTTCCTGCTGGTCAATAGCGACGCCTTTCTGCGCGCGGGCTGCGCGGCGGCGCTGGTGGACTGTCTGGAGCGTCATCCCGACGCGGCCGCGGCGGGTCCGAGGATCATCCGACCGGACGGGAGCCTGCAGATCTCCTGCTTCCGCTTTCCTTCGCCGGCGCGGGCCGTATTGGAGAACCTGTTCGTGGCGTCGGTCTTTCCGGATCATCCGGTGCTGGGCGACTACCGGCGCTGGGGGCACGACCGGGAACGTGAGGTGGACTGGGTGATCGGGGCCTGTATGCTGGTGCGCCGCAAGGCATATGAAGACACCGGGGGGTTCGACGAGCGGTTTTTCATGTACGCTGAGGAGACGGACTGGCAGAAGCGGATGCGCGCAGCGGGATGGACAATCTGGTTCACCCCCGCCGGCGAAGTGGTCCACGTCGGAGGGGGGAGCGCCGATCCCGAGGCCAGGTTCAACGAGCGGATGTTTGTGAGCCTTGATGCCTATACTCTGAAACACCACGGATGGGCGGGACTGTTGGTGCTGCGCTCCGCGATGGTGGCAGGATGCAGTCTCCGGGCCGCCGGCTGGCTCATCGCATCGCTGTTCCCCGCCCGTCGCCACCACGCAGCCGGAAGAGTCCGCCGGCATCTCCGGCTTGTGGTCCGTCAGGCCTTGCACTGGCGCGCGCCCGGGCGAGGAGCACTGGCATGAGCACGGTGGTGCTGGCGGCGCCGGTCCGGCGCGCTGTGGGGCTGACGCTCCTCCTTTTGATAGGGGCGGGCGCGGCAACCGGGCTGACCCTGCTGGCGATCGGCCTGCCGCGCTACGGTATTGGAGCCGCCGCGGCGGCAGCCTTCATTGTGCTGACGTGGCTCGCGCCTACGGCCGCGCTGGGAATCATCTTCCTGTTGGCTCCTCTACAGCAAGATGTTGGCGGCCTGGCATTCGCCAAAATGGGGCCATCCGAACTGGGGCTGGCCCTCGCCTTCCCGGTCTTTCTGATCAAGAATCTGGTGATGAAACGGCCGGTGCTGCCCGGTCCCCTCACACTACCCGTGGCTGCTTATCTGGGATTCTGCGGCCTCTCTTCTTACAACACCTGGAGGGGCGAGGTGGCTTTGATCTCGCTTCTGCAGATGGCCCTCTACTTCCTGGTGGCCGTGACAGTATTTGCCAGCCTGACACGGAGGCCTCAGCAACTCCTGTGGATCCCCTATGCCGCCTGTCTGACGGGAACCGTATTCGCCTCGGCAGCAATCGCGAGCGGCTTCAACATGATGGGGCTGCATAAGAACGGCATCGGTTCCTCGCTGTGCATGTTCACAGTCATCTGCACGGAAATGTGGATCTCGGAGACCCGCCCTACCCTTCGGAAGGCACTTGCGGTGGCGCTGGCGGTGATCAGTGGAGCACTTGTGCTAAGCCTCTCTCGCGGCGCGTGGGTGGGAGCGGCGGCGGGCGTGGGAATCATCCTTCTGATGCGCGGGATGCATCGTGAGTTCTGGCGTCTGGGGCTGTTGATGATCCCGGCTGTGGCGGTGGCCTGGATGGCGCTTCCGCAGGAAAAGCGCGAGTATGCGCTGGGTTTCGAGCGGTCCCGCTTCAACATCGAGGCAAGATTCAGATCGTTCGACTTCGCCAAGGAGCAGTGGCTTTCCAGTCCTTTCTGGGGGGTGGGAGTAGGTCTTCGCAAACAGTACGACGCGACCAATGTGGTGATGCTGACGCTGGCGGAAACGGGTGTCCCCGGCCTGGCCGGATTCCTGGCAGTGCACGCCACTTTCTTTGCGCTTGTGCTGCGAATCCGCAGGCAGGTGAGGCAATCGGACCGGTTGTTCACCCTGCTGGTTCTGGGAGTGGCTTTGTTGACCGCCAAGCTGATGCACGGCATGGTGGACCACTACTGGAGCAGAGGACCCATCGTGGTGGCCTGGGCCAGCGTTGGTATGAGTCTGGCGGTGTACTACTCGCTCCAGCGCCGGACCCATCGTGTGTCTTTGCGGAGGGCGGCATGAGAGTCGCGCTAGCATTTCCCGGCTGCCATCGGAGGGCAGGAGTGGAGCGGGTTGTCTGGGAATGTGCACGCTTCCTGGATACCAGAGGTCACACCGTTACGGTCTTCGCTAACGAATGGGAGGAGGCTCCGGGATCCCACATTACTTACGTTCGAGTTCCAATGTTGCGGAGGCCCTACTTTCTGCGAGGCGCGTCTTTTTTCCGCCAATGCACCCGTGCCCTCCACTCCGCGACATACGAAGTATTGAACACTCACGGTTGCGTTTGTCCGACAGGTGGGGTCCACTGGGTCCAGAGCGTTCATCACGCCTGGCTTGAGCGGAGCCGGGCCATGCGTCCTCCTCTCTCCCCCGAGCGGTTACGGCAAAAAGTGAATCCTTTACACCCCATTCTACTGGGGCTAGAGCGGAAGCATTTCCGTAAGGGGGGCTACCGGAAGATCATCGTTACCACTGAGCAGGTCCGCCAAGATCTGACGCGTATCTTCGGTCTGCTTGAAGAAGACATAGTCATCATCCCGAATGGGTTTGACCCGGAGAACTTCAATCCCGGAAGGCGACGAGCCCACCGCAAAGACGCTCGAAACGCCCTGTCTTTAGGCGAGACGGACATTGCCCTGTTATTTGTCGCACACGAACTTGAACGCAAAGGTTACAGGACTATCCTGCAGGCCTTGCAACTACTGCATCGCCCGGACCTGAAGGTGTTAGTCGTCGGTCGAGCTGATCGCCAGCGTGCCGCCGTACTCGCCGAAGCGCACGGAGTCTCCGAACAGGTCATTATCTGCGGGCCGACTTCCGACGTTGCCCATTTCCACGCAGCGGCAGACCTGTTTGTTCTGCCAACTCAATACGAGGCTTTTTGTCTGGCGATTCTGGAAGCACTTGGGAGTGGACTCCCGGTCATCACCTCTGCCGTGCCCGGCGCGCAGGATGCTATCGTGGAAGGGGAAAACGGGAGCTTGATCCAGGACCCGAACAGCGGCGAGCAACTGGCCCTCGCTCTTCAAGCTTACCTGGACGGCCAGTTTAGAGAACAGATTTCAATGCAGGTTTCTTCCACTGTAGAGAAGTATCAGTGGCCACGAGTGCTGGAACGGTACGAGCAAGTTCTCCTGGAGGCCTCAGCTTGAAGGGCGACCGCACTCCTTCGGTCCTCCTATTTACGGATTCCAATGTGTTTGCGGGAACGGAGCAGCATATCCTGACGCTTGCCAGGGCCTTGAGGAGACTCGGGGTAGGGGCGATGGTCGGTTGTCCCTCTCCCGCCATCCTCAGTGATCGTGCGCGGGATGAAGGGTTGCCCGTATTGACCATTCAGAAACAGGGGTTCGTAGATTTCCAGGCTGCCGGGATCCTGCGCCGCGAAATGGGCTCCGGGACTTTCTCCCTCGTTCACGCCCATAACAGCAGGACAGCTCTTGCTGCAGCGATTGCCATTCGAACCGTATCACACGCCCGGCTGGTGATGACCCAGCACTTCCTCACCCCTTCTCACGCATCGCGTCGCGGGGTCGCAAGGCACCTTTTTCGCCTCGCCCACAAATGGATGAACTCCCGCGTGGCTCACTTCATCGCCGTCTCAGAAGAAGCGAAGAGAAGGATGGTGGAGCGGGAAGGCGTTTCGCCGGAGCGGATCACGGTTATCCCCAACGGCATCGCGCCCGAGTTGACCCGCCTCCGAAACCCTCTTGATGTGCGACGTGAGATAGGCATTGGCGAGCAGGCTCCGCTGGCGGTCTGTGTGAGCCGGCTGGAGAAGGAGAAAGACGTCGGCACTCTGGTTCAGGCGATGGCGGAGGTCCGGCGCGAGCTCCCTGACGCGATGTGCGTGATCGTGGGCGACGGGAGCCAGCGGCCCGCACTCGAGTCGCTGACGCGCCAGGAGGGTCTTTCGGACGCTGTGCGCTTCGCCGGCCATCTGCCGGACGCCCTCAGCGTCATAGGTGCGGGAGACCTGCTGGTGTTGCCGAGCGCGGTTGAATCGTTTGGACTTGTTGTGCTGGAAGCGATGGCTCTCGGCAAAGCAGTCATCGCCACCGATGCGGGTGGACCACGCGAGATCGTCCTGAATGGCGAAACGGGCCTGCTGGTTCCACCGCAGAATCCTCCAGCCATAGCCAAAGCGATGCTCAGGTTGCTGAGCGATCGCCAGGAGGCGCAGGCGATGGGCGAACAGGGACGCCGCCGCTTCCTGGAGCGCTACACCGCCGAACGGATGGCACGT
>JBBFLP010000245.1:0-4738 GCA_037478975.1 Armatimonadota bacterium | reverse complement strand
CGCTCGCCTACGAGACCTACGGTGAGCTGAACTCCGACCGCTCCAACGCCATCCTGGTGGAGCATGCCCTTTCCGGCGATGCCCACGTGGCCGGCCGGCATCATCCCGATGACCGCAAGCCGGGCTGGTGGGACATGATGGTGGGGCCGGGCAAGGCGCTGGACACCACGAAGTATTTCGTCATCTGTGCCAACTGCATCGGGGGGTGCATGGGCTCGACAGGGCCCTCCTCCGTCAATCCGGCCACCGGCCGGCCCTACGCCATGTCGTTCCCCGTCATCACCATTCAGGACATGGTGGAGGCCGAGACCTACCTGCTGGATCATCTGGGAATCGAGCAAGTGCTGTGCGTCATCGGTGGCAGCATGGGGGGGATGCGGACACTTCAGTGGGCGGTCAGCCACCCGGAGCGCGTGCGGCTGGCCATCCCAATCGCCACCACCAGCCGCCACACCGCTCAGGCCATCGCCTTCGACGAGGTCGGGCGGCAGGCGATCATGGCCGATCCCAACTGGAACGGGGGCGACTATTACGGTGGTCCGCGCCCGGAGCGGGGACTGGCCATCGCCCGGATGATCGGGCATATCACCTATCTTTCCGATGAGGCCATGCACCGCAAGTTCGGGCGCAATCTCATCCGCGACAACGGGCTGGAGTTCGGGTTCGAGGAGGAGTTCCAGGTCCAGAGCTATCTGCGATATCAGGGGGATAGCTTTGTTCAGAGATTTGACGCGAACTCTTACCTTTACATCACGAAGGCGATGGACTACTTCGACCTGACCCAGCCGAGCGGCAGCCTGAAAAAGGAGCTGTCACGGGTGCGGGCCAAGTTCCTAGTCATCAGCTTCACGTCGGACTGGCTGTATCCCACCTATCAGTCACGGGAGATCGTCACCGCCCTGCGCCACAACAACGCCTATGTGACGTTCGCGGAGATCACGACGCCGCACGGGCACGACGCCTTCCTGCTGGAGAGCCGCCAGCTCACCAGCCTGATCTCGAACTTCCTGAGTTATGCCGTTGACTGAGCCTGCCGCACCCCCTCTGCCCCGTGAGGAAACCCTTCAGCGAACAGCGCCGCTGAAGGGGGAGCTGGAATACATCATCGAGCTGGTGGAGCCGGGCACCCGGGTGCTGGACCTGGGCTGCGGCACGGGCGATCTGCTCAAGGCGCTGCAGGAACGCAAGAAGGTCTTCCCGCAGGGAGTGGACATTGACGAGGAAGCCATTCAGGTCTGTGTGTCCAAGGGGTTGCCCGTCTATCATGGAGACCTGGACGAAGGGCTCGCCGACTTCGGCGACCAGGCGCTGGATTATGTCATCCTCACGAACGTCATTCAGGTGCTCCACCGCCCGGACTTCCTGATGCGGGAGGCCGCACGCGTCGGGCGCAGGGTGATCGTCAGCTTCCCCAATTTCGCCCACTGGAGCGCCCGGCTGCAGCTTGCGCTGCTGGGCCGGATGCCCCGGACGAAGCGGTTGCCCTACGAGTGGTACGACAGCCCGAACATCCACCTGACCACCATCCGGGACTTTCAGGATCTGCTCCGGCGGGAGAAACTGAGGATCCACCGGAGTGTCTTCCTGCGCAGTATGCGGGACGGACGTTTCGTGCCCGTGCGCCTCTGGCCCAATCTGCTGGCGGAGCAGGCCATCTTTATGGTCTCCCGCGACTGATGCGCCCCGGCGCCGTCAGTTCAAGGAGAACGGCATGCCGTCTTCCTTCCAGTCCAGCGGGACGGCCTGTCGCGGCCGCCGGGCCACCTCTGTGAGCGTCTCGATCTGCTCGTTCAGCAGCTCCAGCTCCTGCTCCAGCAGACGCTGCACGTCCAGTTGCTGTAGCAGATCCTGACGCATCTCCAGCGGCACGGCCAGCAGCGACGCCACCACGGAAGCCAGCATCTCCACGTCGTCCGGCAGCTCCAGGGCGTCCACGGACTGCCCGGCCAGGCTTGCCAGCAGCTTTACGTAGCGCGTGAACGCGTCCGACACCTCGGCAGGCAGCTTCGACCGTTTCAGGGACGGGGGCACCACGGGATCCAGAAACTCCACCATGGCCGCGCGGTAGGGATGTCCGGGAACGAGCTCCACGATTCGGAACCGCCTCTCTCCCTGCACCACGATGTTCATCCGCCCGCCGGAGAGCCGTTCCACGTGCGTCACGATGGCCGCCGTGCCGTATTCGTGCGGAAAGTCTTCTTCCTCCACATCTTCCCGCACCAGCACCACTCCGAACGGCTCATCCAGCGTGATGCACTCGTTGATCATCTGCTTGTAGCGGTCTTCGAAGATGTGCAGGGGTGTGCGCACTCCCGGGAACAGGACCAGCGAGAGAGGAAAGAGCCTCAGGTAGTTGAGCTGCTCGGACATGGCGGCGACTCCCTTCTCCTGTTATACCCTCTCCGCGCCGCGGCGTCGCGGGAGCAAGAAGCGTCTTTCAGGAGGCCGGGTCGCTGCCGGGAGATCCGGACTTCTCCCCCGTTTCCTCTGCCGTCGGCCGTCCCCGCCACTCGTCCATGAGTGTGCCCGCCCACATGGGTACCCTCATGAGATATGCCGATCGCGCGATGATATGCGCCGCCACTGGAGCGGTCAGGAGGAAGAACACGATGATCAGCAGGGCGCGGGAGGTCACTGGAACGGCGTGGAAGTACACGGCCGCGCCGGCCGCGGCCAGCGCCACCCCCAGCGTCCCTGCCTTACTGGATGCCTGCATCCGCGAGAACATGTCCGGCATCCGGATCACCCCGATGGAGGCGATCAGCGCCAGCCCGCTCCCCAGCAGCATCAGAACGGCGGCCAGGATCTCTCTCATCGGTCCTGCTCCGCGCGTTTGGCCACATACCGGGCGAAGCCGACCGTCGCCAGGAAGGCCACCAGCGCCACGACAATGGCCACATCCATGAACACCGGGTTGCCGCTGCGCACCGAGTAGGCCACCATGAACGCCGCCGCGCAGGAGGTCAGTAGATCCAGGGCGATAACCCGGTCCGGCAGCGTCGGCCCCAGCACCACCCGCACGAAGGCAAGCAGCATCGCGACGGCAAGCACAAAGAGCGAGATCGCAGCGGCGTTTGCGGCCGTTCCTTCCGGAAGTGTCATCTCAGCGTCTCCAGCAGGCGGCGCTCAAAGCCTTGCTTCACATCGGCGCGCAGAGCGTCCGCATCGCCATTCTGGATATACATCGCGTGGATATAGAGCACGCTGCGGTCCTCCGAGACATCCAGACTCAGCGTGCCGGGCGTCAGGGTGATGAAGTTGGCCAGCAGAGTTATCTCCGCGTCTGTCTTCGCGTCCAGCGGGATGGCCACGATGCCCGGTTGCATATGATGCTTCGGGGTCAGAACGTCGTAGGCGATGCGGATGTTCGCCAGCACCAGCTCCCACAGGAAAAAGACGATGAATCCGGCAGCGCGGCTGACACGGGCCGTGTAAGGGTTGTCGCCCACAAGCCCTCCGCGTACCAGAAGCGCAAGCAGCAGGTAGCCCACGGCGAACCCGACCGACAACGACGTGAGAGAGAACTCTCCGTGAAGGGCTGCCCAGGCCAGCGCCAGCACCATGTTCCAGGCGAACACTAGTGCACACCCTCCCCGAGGACTGCGGCAATGTAGTGCGAGTTGTCCAGCATCTGCTCCGCGGCGCGCAATGCGATGTGGATCAGCGGAGCCGCCCCGATTCCCGTGATCACTGTCAGTGCAGCAAGAAACGCCACGGGAGTGAGCAGTGTCACGAGAGCCTTTCTTGAAAGTGGCTGGGGGAGGGCGCCGCCGGGAGATCCCTTCCAGAATGCCTCCGCCCAGATCTTTGTCATGGACATCAGGGTCACCATCCCGACGGCCAGCGCTACCCCCACGATGACCCACTGTCCGGCCTCCAGTCCGGCCCGCGCTAGAATGAACTTGGCGACGAAACCGGCGAGCGGGGGCATCCCGGCCAGCGACATGGCCACCACGAAGAAGAGACCGGCCACCAGCGGCGAGGATGCGTACAGCCCTCCGAGCTTCTTCAACTCGAACGAACCGCCAAGCTTCTCCGCCACCCCGCTGATCAGGAAGAGGTTGGTCTTGACGACGCTGTGGTGGACGAGAAAGTAGAGCGATCCCGCCAGCGCCAGGGGAGAGAACAGCCCCAGGCCCATCACCATGTAGCCGATCTGGCTGATGCTGTGGAAGCTCAGGATCCTGCGGAACTCATTCTGCGCAAAGGCTCCCAGCACGCCCGTCACCATAGTGAACCCTGCCGCCCACAGGATGATGGTGTGCGTGTAGGGGATATCCTGCGTGAAGATCAGGGTGAACACCCGCAGCAGAGCGTAAACGCCCACCTTTGTCAGCAGGCCGGCGAAGATGGCTGAGACCGCGACCGGCGGGGTGTGATAGGAAGCCGGGAGCCAGCAGAATACCGGGAACAGCGCCGCCTTCACCCCGAATGCGGTCAAAAACAGCATCGCCACGCAGGTGATCAGCCCGGAGTGGCCTGTATCCTGCAGCTTCAGTGAAAGGTCCGCCATGTTCAGCGTGCCGGCCATCCCGTACAGAATGCCCACCCCGGCCAGGAAGAGGGCACTCGCCATCAGGTTGAGCGTGACATACTTGATGGCGCCTTCCATCTGCGCCCTCTCGCCGCCCAGAGCCAGCAGGACGAACGAGGCGATCAGCATCACCTCGAACCAGACATACAGGTTGAAGAGGTCACCTGTCAGGAACGCCCCGTTCACGCCGCACAGCAGCATGTG
>JBBFLP010000244.1:1534-4756 GCA_037478975.1 Armatimonadota bacterium | reverse complement strand
CCGGTCAGATAGACGCGCTTTGGATCCACGCGCAGCCTGGCCTGCAGGTCGTCCAGTAGCGCCCCCAGGGCGTCCGGATCCCAGTCGCGCCCCTCGGGACACTTCGGAGCGGCCACGATGAAGGGGAAATCCTTCGTTTTGACGGCGTAGGCCATCGGTCCGAGATCCCGGAGAACCTCCAGCCCGCCCCGCCGCTCGCCGGCGCCGTGCAGGAAGAGGATGAGCGGAAAGCGCTTTTCTTTCCCGGTTGCATAGCCGGCGGGCAAGAACAGCAGGTAGCGGTAGTGAACGCGCTTCTGGATCGTCTTCTGGAATTCTCTTTCTGAGACGGTTCCGGAATCGGCTGCGCCGACCAGTGTTCCGGGCGTCACCAGAAGCAGAAGAATGGGGAAAAGCGCAAGTCTGACCATCTCAACGGCAATTCTGTCCCCCCGCCGTCCGGCCGTCAAGCCGCGCAGGATTCCGCCGGATCCCGGACATCTCCGCAAAAGCCGGTAAAAATACCGGCTTGACAGAGGAGGCGCGAGCCCCTATCGTGAAAGGTAGTATCATTGGAGACGTCCGGCTGCGGGCGTGCAGGTCGCGGCCGGATGAACAGACTCCGGGCCCCGGTATCCGGAGACGGAAAGAAGAGTCAGAAGGAGAAGAGAAGATGCGGACCTTTCTTGCCGTTCTGGCGGTAACCGCGTTGCTTGCGGCTCCAGCCGCAGCCCAGAACAAGATCGTCGTTTTTGGCTACGCC
This sequence comes from Armatimonadota bacterium, assembly GCA_037478975.1. Taxonomy (GTDB): domain Bacteria; phylum Armatimonadota; class UBA5829; order DSUL01; family DSUL01; genus CALCJH01. The sequence goes on along the minus strand of JBBFLP010000244.1, from coordinate 4,014 downwards.
ACCCAGACTTATATCTCATCGGCTGCTGACATCGGAAACGTCTATCAACCGCTACTTGAGGATGTGACTCTGGCGGCCAACTGGCGGGCCGTGGCGACCGCGGGCACGTATCACAATCCTCCGACGGGAAATAGCGGCGCCCGCCCCTACACCCACTCCGCCTACTACATCCAGCCTTCGGCGGGCAAGTATTTCCCGACGGGGACCAGTGGTCTGTTCTTCCAGGCCAGAGAAGACACCACTCTTCCCATGAGCAAGGGCCTGGTCGGCACCAACAAGTTCGCCGGAGTGAAGATGAACGAGATCACGAAGCTGTCCTACTGGACTTCGTATCCCCGGGCGTCCAGGACCTACGCCAACGAGATCCCGGTGAGCCTACAGCTCTGGTTGACCAACGGCGTCACTGTCCAGTTTGTGGAGTGGCAGCCCAATACTTCGCTGGTCAAGTTCGGGCAGGTGATGGTGGACGGCTCGAACCGATGGCAGTGGAACCAGTGGAATGTACTGGATGAGACCCACGGTTCCTTCAGGGTCTACAAGGATCCGGTGGACCGGCTGACCTGGTCGCAGTTCCAGGCCGCCTACGGTGACTGGTTCTTCGTGGACTCCATCCCGTTCGGCGACAACGTGGACGCCAAGACGAACCTCATCGGAACCGGCTTCGCGTTCCAGATGGGTGTCCCCCGCGTCCTCCAGGCCGGAATGGGCAATCTGGGCAACGACCTGTGGTATCAGAACCAGATCGGTACCAGCATCGTGGATGCGCTGGAGATCGGTTACCGCGGCGAGGAGTGGCTGTACGACTTCGAGATCATCCCTGAACCTGCCAGCTTGCTGGCTCTGGGGAGCGGTCTGCTGGGAATGGCCGGGCTGCTCCGCCGCTCGCGCAGGGCGTAGTCTGACCTCACTCACGACACCCGGCCTGGTCCGGGACAGGCCGTGCGAAAAGGGGCTCCGGGGGCTCACATAGCATCCCGGAGCCCCTTTCGGTTGTGTGTCCGCCCTCCGCCTGTGACGTTCCGGCCTCTGTAGGTTACAATGCGGCGTATCTGACAGGAGGCCAGTTTTTCATTGTCTACGACTTCATCCACCATCTGCGACGTCAAAGACCTGGGGCTTGCCGAGCAGGGCAGGCTGCGCGTGGAGTATGCGGCTCAGGAGATGCCCGTCCTTGCCCTCATCCGGGAGAGATTCGAGAAAGAGAAACCGCTGGAGGGCCTGCGCATCACGGCGTGTTTGCATGTCACCAGCGAGACGGCTAATCTGGCCATCACCCTGAAAGCCGGTGGGGCGGATGTGCGGGTGTGCGCGTCGAACCCGCTCTCCACGCAGGATGACTCCGCCGCGCACCTGGTGGCGCATCACGGGATCCCGGTCTTCGCCATCAAAGGCGAGGACAACGAGACATATTACCGGCACATCAATGCGGCGCTGGATCACGGCCCGCATATCACAATGGACGACGGAGCGGATACGGTCAGCGTTATCCATCAGCAGCGGCGCGACCTCGCCGCCAATATCATCGGCGGCACGGAGGAGACCACGACCGGGGTCATCCGCCTGCGCAGCATGGAGCGGGAAGGGGTGCTGTTGTATCCCATCGTGGCGGTGAACGACGCGGATACGAAGCATCTCTTCGACAACCGCTACGGGACCGGCCAGAGCACCATTGACGGCATCATTCGCGCCACCAACCGCCTGATGGCAGGCAAGACATTTGTGGTGGCGGGCTACGGCTGGTGCGGCAGAGGAGTGGCTATGCGCGCCAAGGGAATGGGCGCGCACGTCATCGTCACCGAGGTGGATCCCACCCGCGCGCTGGAGGCGGCGCTGGATGGCTTCGTGGTGATGCCGATGGCGGACGCGGCCCGAGTGGGGGACTTCTTCTGCACGCTCACCGGCAACACCCATGTCATCCGCCCCGAGCACTTCGCCCTGATGAAGGACGGGGCTATTGTCTCCAACTCCGGGCACTTCGACGTGGAGCTGGACCTGCCCGGTCTTGAGAAGCTCTCCCGCCAGAAGCGCAGGGTGCGCGAGTTCGTGGATGAGTATACCCTGGCGGATGGCCGCCGCATTTACGTCCTCGGAGAGGGCCGTCTGGTGAATCTGGCGGCCGCCGAAGGGCATCCGTCCGGCGTCATGGATATGAGCTTCGCGAATCAGGCGCTGGCCAGCGAGTGGATGGCCAAGAACGGTCCCTCTCTGGAGAAGAAGGTCTACCCCGTGCCGAAGGATCTGGATCGCGAGGTGGCGCGCCTGAAGCTGCAGTCCATGGGCATCCTGATAGACTCGCTGACGGACGAGCAGCGCCAGTATCTGGAGTCCTGGACGCTGGGCACCTGAAAGGCGGCTGTGACCGGGGCGCTTCCGTCTGAAGAGCGGCAGGAGAGGGACCGGGCCTGGATCTTCGGTCTGCCCGTGGATCTGGTGGACCGGGCGCAGGCGCTGCAGGAGGCTGCCAGCATCATTGAGCGCGG
>JBBFLP010000244.1:0-1434 GCA_037478975.1 Armatimonadota bacterium | reverse complement strand
GCTCCCGAGTTCTTTCAGCGGCACGGTCTGGAATGGCTGTACCGGTTCGCGTGCGCCCCGAAGAAATCTTCAAGGAAGATCGTTCTGCTACCGCTGTTCGCCGGGCTGACCTTCGCAGAGGCCCGACGCAGGCGGAAACACAGGCAGACTGCAGGAGACCATGAGCAAAGCGGAGACTAGCGCGATATCGCCCACCCGGGCGGAGAACTATCCGGAATGGTATCAGGCGGTGGTGCGTGCGGCCGACCTGGCGGAGAACTCGCCAGTGCGGGGCTGCATGGTCATCAAACCGTGGGGATACGCCATCTGGGAGCTCATCCAGAGGCAGCTGGACGACCGCATCAAGGCGACCGGTCACGAAAACGCCTATTTTCCCCTGTTCATCCCGCTCAGTTTCCTGCAGAAGGAAGCCGAACACGTGGAGGGGTTCGCCAAGGAGTGCGCCGTGGTCACGCATCACCGGCTGGAGATGCGCGACGGGCGGCTTGTACCGGCGGCAGAGCTGGAGGAACCGCTGGTGGTCCGCCCCACCTCCGAGACGGTGATCGGCGACAGCTTCGCCCGCTGGGTGCAGTCCTACCGGGACCTGCCGCTGCTCATCAATCAGTGGGCCAATGTGGTGCGCTGGGAGATGCGTCCTCGCCTTTTCCTGCGGACGGCGGAGTTTCTGTGGCAGGAGGGTCATACCGCCCACGCCACCGAGGCTGAGGCGCGTGAAGAGACGCTGAAGATGCTGGAGGTCTACCGCTCCTTCGCGGAGGATGTGCTGGCGCTTCCTGTCATCCCGGGCGAGAAGCCGGAAAACGAACGCTTCCCGGGGGCCGTGAATACCTACTCCATCGAAGCGATGATGCAGGACGGGAAGGCCCTCCAGGCGGGTACGTCGCACTACCTGGGGCAGAATTTCTCCCGCGCCGCCGGCATCGAGTTTCTGGATTCGGACGGGCAGCGCAAATTCGCATACACCACATCCTGGGGGGTCTCCACACGGCTGATCGGCGGGGTGGTGATGACTCACGCGGACGACGACGGGTTGCGGTTGCCGCCCCGGATCGCTCCGAAGCACGCGGTGGTCCTTCCCGTAATCCCGAAGCCGGATCAGGAAGCTGCGGTTCTTGCCTACGCCGACGAGGTGGCCGCCCGGCTGTCCGCTGTCTGCTATGATGGCCAGAGCGTCCGGGTATCGGTGGACCGGCGCGACCTTCGCGGCGGAGAGAAGAACTGGCAGTGGGTGAAGAAAGGGGCTCCGCTGCGGCTGGAGGTGGGACCGCGCGACGTAGAGGGGCGAACGGTGGCCCTCTATCGCAGAGACCGTCCGCCGCGCGAGAAGGAGTTCGTGCCGCTGGAGAAGCTGGTGGCCGATATGCCGGGCCTGCTGCAGGAGATCCAGGACAATCTTTTCCGCCAGGCGCTTGAGATGCGCCAGAGCCGCAC
>JBBFLP010000243.1:1707-4819 GCA_037478975.1 Armatimonadota bacterium | reverse complement strand
AACCATCAGTGGTTGAACCGCAATCTGGCCAATCAGGGCGACTGGGTGCTGGCTGGAACCGGCCCGCAGGCACCGGCTCCCGGGCTGGTGTATGCGAAGGCGGGGAGCTACTTCTTCGCCAAGAGCAACTTCGGCTTTTACGGTCCCAATGACCGGTATCCGGCGAGCGCCATCATGATCCAGGTGGTGCCGGAGCCGGGAAGCCTGCTGGCTATGGGCGCAGGTCTGGCATCGCTGGGCGGCTTGCTGCTGCGCCGCCGCAGCTGACTTTCAAAGACTCAGATTGAAAGGCTTCTTAGCGCCGCCGGCCCTCGGGCCGGCGGCTTTTTCTGCATCGCTTACCCGCTATTTCGGACGGCGCGTCAGCCATCTGAAAATCCCGGCTCGCGGCCGCAGACAGACCGGGCAGTCCTGTGTGCCTTTTCCCACTGCCCTCCACCACGGCAGGACTTCCCCGGGGATGCTCCGGCATCGTCTGTGGCGATGGAGCACACGGAGAGGAGCTTCCAGCCAGACGATGTCGAATGCCTTCCCATAAATCCCCGCGGTGGCCTGAGCTTCCCGCCGGATTCCCTCCGTCTCGACGTCCAGAACGTCCTGCTCCGGGTCCATCCCTTCGGCCTGAGCCAGGCTGACGGCGGTCACACTGTGTGCCCCGGCTATCTCCGTCAGCGCCCACCTCCACACGGCCTCGCTTGCTCCCGTACAGCGGATATCATCCAGCAGCAGCACCCGCTCGCCCGTCAGATCCTGGCAGACGATGAGATCCCGCGCAGTATACAGGATCCGTTCACGCAAGGCGTCCCGGCCGGACAGACGGGGGATGGCGCTCATGGGCGTTCGCGGCGCGGTCCGGCGGACCGGATGGCAGACCCTCGCTCCGAGAATACTCGCAACAGTCTTGCACACTGCTTCCAGCGGGGCATCAGGCGATGGGTGTGTCTCCCGGGAGGAAAGCACCCGGCAGACGACTGTGATGCCGCGTCCCGCGCACCGTCGCGCCACTTCCCGCCCGAAGGCGGCTGCGAGGACCGCGCCGGGTCCTGACATGGTTGGTTCCGGGATCCTGCTGTCCTTCAGGAAGCGCACGATCGCGCTCGGCAGATGCCATTCTTCTTCGCCCGGCGCAAACGTCAGCAGAGAGACGGATTCCAAACGCCTGCCGCATTCACCGATGCAATCCGGCTCCGGCGCCACCTCGTTCAGCAACACCCTCACGCCGGCCATCCTTTTCCGCCCTGAGGCAGAGCCAGGGCAACCGGGGATATACTGCAGGCTGTCATGGCTTCAGACTGCTTTCAGTTTCCTCCCGTGGTGGAGGATTACCTCTCCGAGCACAACGTTCTGAACCTGAGCACCTGCGGCGAGGACGGCCCGTGGGCTGCGGCCGTGTTCTATGCTCATACGGGGCTGCGCTTCTACTTCATGTCCAATCCGGATACCCGCCATGGCCGCCACATCGTAACCAGCGGACGAATGGCAGCCGCCGTGCATGAGGACTACAGCTCCTGGCGCGAGATCAAGGGCGTTCAGATGATCGGCTCCGTCCGCGTGGTGGACGACCCGGCGGGGAAAAAGGACGGGCTCAAAGCGTTCTTCCGGAAGTTCTGCTTCGCGGAGGCGTTCCTGCGCGGAGACGTTCCGGAAGCGCTCCGGGAGAGGATGCGCAGCATCCAGCTCTTCTGCTTCGAGCCCGACCTGGTCCTCTGGCTGGACAACAGCACCGGTTTCGGAAACCGGATTCAGGTGTATCCCGAACCCTGATCCTGGCCTGTCCTTCTCCGCTCCGTGCTCTCAGGCGTGAGACTGCGCCGCCTGCATCGCGGCTTCGGAGTCCTTCTCAACAATGTAATACAGCACCGGCACCGCCATCCTCGACAGCAGAGTGGAGGCGATCTCTCCTGCCATCAACGAGATGGCCAGCCCCTGGAAGATGGGATCGAAGAGGATCACGAACGCGCCCACCAGCACCGCTGAAGCTGTCAGCAGCATCGGACGGAAGCGCACCGCTCCGGCGTCTACCACGGCCTCCGCAAGAGGCATTCCCTGGCGCCTCCGCAGCTCGATGAAATCCACAAGGATGATGGAGTTGCGGACGATGATCCCCGCTCCTGCGATGAAGCCGATCATCGAGGTGGCAGTGAAGAACGCTCCCATCATCGCGTGGGCAGGGAGGATGCCCACCAGAGTCAGCGGGATGGGGGCCATGATGACCAGCGGCGCCCGGAAGCTCTGGAACCAGCCCACCACCAGCACGTAGATCAGTATCAGCACAGCAGCAAACGCGATTCCCAGATCCCGGAACACCTCGTACGTGATGTGCCACTCCCCGTCCCACTTCATCGCATACTGCTGGGAGGTGAACGGCTGCCGGGTGGAGTACTGCTTGAGCTCGTAGCCCTCCGGGAGCTTGATCTTAGCGATCTCCTTGCGCATTTTCAGGATGGCGTAGACCGGGCTTTCCTGCCGGCCGGTCACGTCCCCCGTCACGTAGACCACAGGCATCAGATTCTTGTGATAGATGCTGCGATCCCGGTGCCCCATCTTGATGTCCGCGATCTCTCCCAGCGGAACCAGGCGGCCGTTGCGCCCCGCTACCCGCAGCGATGCGATCTCTTCGATGCCGGAGCGCCGTGGACGGCTGAGCTCAAGCGTGATGGGCACATCCTCCACCTCTGAGTCTATGTGAGCAAGCCCCACCTCCTGCTTACCCGTCGCGGCGACCACCGTGTGGGCCACGTCCTCGGCCGATACCCCGTTCAGGGCTGCCTTCCGTCGGTCCACCTGGAAAGAGACCTGCGGCTGGAGATCCTCCACATACCAGTCCACGTCCGTGACGCCCTCGGTGGTTTCGAAGATGCGCTTCACCTCGCGGGCTATCTCGATCTGGCGCTCGTAGTCCGGGCCGTAGATCTCAGCCACAAGCGTTTGCAGCACCGGCGGACCCGGTGGCACCTCCGCTACCTGTATGGTGGCGCCCATCTCTCGCGCCACAGCTTCCAGCTTGGGGCGGACGCGCTTGGCGATATCGTGGCTCTGGGCCTTACGATGATGCTTGCCGGTCAGATTCACCTGAAGATCGGCCACGTTCGGACCCTGCCGCAGGAACCAG
>JBBFLP010000243.1:0-1607 GCA_037478975.1 Armatimonadota bacterium | reverse complement strand
GCCGGTCAGATTCACCTGAAGATCGGCCACGTTCGGACCCTGCCGCAGGAACCAGCGCCGCACCAGTCCATTGAAGTTATATGGGGCCGCCGTTCCCGCATACATCTCCACATCCGTGACCTCCGGCTCCTGGACCAGCACCTGCTTCATCCGCCGCGCCACAGCTGCGGTCTCCTCCAGCGTGGTTCCTTCCGGAGTGTTGACGATCACCTGGAACTCGCTCTTGTTGTCGAACGGGAGCATCTTCACTGTCACCCACTTCAGCGGGATAAAGGCGATCGCTCCCACAAGCAGCACAGCCACCAGAGCGAAAAAGGCGTTCCGCTTTGACGGTTGCTCGATCATCGGGGTCATCACGCGCCGGTAGAGGCGCGTCAGGTAACCCTCCTGCTCGCCCTCCCCGTGGGACGATTCCGCATAGCTCCGGCTGAGCAGCCGGAGCGAGGCCCAGGGCGAGATGATAAACGCAATCGCCAGTGAGAATAGCATCGCGGCGGATGCTCCCACCGGGATGGGACGCATATATGGGCCCATCAGGCCGCCCACGAAGGCCATCGGCAGGATGGCCGCGATGACCGTGAATGTGGCCAGGATGGTGGGGTTGCCCACCTCGTCCACCGCTTCCGAGGCCACCTCGGCCAGAGACCGGCCACGGTTGGCAGGCATCCGGAAGTGGCGTACGATGTTCTCCACCACCACGATGGCGTCATCCACCAGGATCCCGATGGAGAAGATCAGCGCAAACAGGGTGATGCGGTTGAGAGTGTAGCCGTAGAGATAGAAAACCAGTAGCGTCAGTGCCAGAGTCACCGGCACGGCAATAGCCACCACGCCCGCTTCCCGCTTCCCCAGCGCGAACATGATCAACAGCGAGACGCTGACCACCGCGATGGCCATGTGGAACAGCAGCTCGTTCGACTTCTCTGCCGCTGTCTCCCCGTAGTTGCGGGTGATGGTGACGTGCACATCCGAAGGGAGGATCTGACCCCGGACAGACTCCACCTTCGCCAGCACCTGATGTCCGATGACGATGGCGTTGGTGCCCTGCCGTTTGGCCACCGTCAGGGTGACCGCCTCGGCCGACCTGCCACCCCCCAGCTTCTCGGCCAGTGCCCCGTCGGCCGCAGGGCCGGCGGTGATGGAGACATAGTTCCTGCGCTCCTCCGGCCCCTCGACGATGTCCGCCACGTCCTTCAGCAGGACCGGCCGCCCATCGTGGGCGCCGACGGTGATGTTCTCCAGATCCTCGCGGCTGCGCACGAAGGCTCCCGCGCGAACTGCGTATTCCACGTTTCCGCTTGCGAAACTCGCGGCCTCCAGCTCCGCGTTGGCGCGCGCGATGACCGGCTGGAGCTGGACGATGCTGAGCCCTCTCGCCGCTGCCCGTTCAGGATCCACAACCACCCTCAGCGCACGGCGGGGTCCGCCGATGATGTGCGTCTCGGAGACATCCGGTACCTGCTTGACGGCGTCCTCAAGACGCGCCGCCATCCGCCGGAGCTCATAGGCGGACCGCTGCGTGCTCCAGATGGTGAGCGCAAGGATGGGCACGTCGTCAATGGAGCGCACCTTGATGAGCGGGTAGCTTCCTCCGTGAGGGATGCGGT
>JBBFLP010000242.1:0-4842 GCA_037478975.1 Armatimonadota bacterium | reverse complement strand
CAGCCCGGAGAACACCCTGCTTTGCTATTCGATGACGGACGGATTCTGTTCCTGAGCAGCGGCGACCTGGAAGATGCTGAAGGCGTCCGCCTGCGCCTGCATTCCCCTGTGAAGCGTGGCCCCTGCCTGGGTGTGGAAAAGGACTGGGAACTGGGTGGAGTGCGTGGGAGCAGCATCGTCCAGGTGGAGGACGAGTTCCGGCTGTACTATGAGGTGACGTTGCCCGACGGAAGGCACTGCATGGCATTCGCCGTCTCCCGCGATGGCATCCAGTGGGAGCGGCCGGAGCTGGGGGCCGTGGAGTTCAACGGGAACAGCCGGAACAACCTGGTGGATGTCCAGAGTCATCCGTTCAACGAGAGCTGCGTCTTCCTGGATCCCGTTGCGCCGGATGAGTCGCGCTTCAAGCTGGTGGCGCACTCGCCCTCTCAAGGTGGGATGTTCTTGTTCACCTCGCCGGACGGCGTCCGCTTCACGCGACAGCCGGGACATCTCCTCCGGTTCATCCTTGACAACCATATGACCGCGTTCTACGATGAACGCGCGCGCCGCTACCGCATCTACACGCGGGGGTGGGACAGAAGCCGCGGAATCGCTCCGATGCCGGGAACGCGCTGCATCGTGCTGGCGGAAACGGACGACCTTTCGAAGCCTGTTCCCTTTGACGAGAACGCCCCGGACCCGTGGGAGCCTCAGCCCAAATGGCTGAATACGGAGTGGAGCGGCATCCGCCGCCTGAACCGCGAGCTGCCCATCGTGATGCGCTGCGACGAAAATGACCCGGAGCAGGGCGGATTGTATCAGGCGGCGGTGGTGCATTATCTGCCGGAGGTCTACCTGGCCTTCCCCAGCTTCTATTTCACCTACCCCTGGCCGCCCGAAGGCCAGTTCATCAATGACGGATTGCTGGACATCCAGTTCGCCAGCAGCCGGGACGGAATGTGCTGGAATCGCGACCTCCGGGAACCATACGTGCGGCTGGACCTGCCGGACGGCCCGGCTTCCAAAATGATGCACATGCTGGCCGGAATGGTTCCGGGAGAGGTCCGCGTGCAGCAATACTACGTGGGTGGCCGCCGCAGCCACGGGGAAGGCCGGACGGACAAAGACGTCCGGGTGGTCCACGAGACGCATTACGGCGACCCGATCGCCCTGCGTCTGGAACAGCGGATGGACGGGTTTGTCTTTGCGGAAAGCTCCTACACCGGCGGCCGGCTGGTGACTCGCCCCTTCCGGCTGCAGTCTCCGGAGCTGTGCCTGAACATCGACACGTCGGCAAGCGGTGTGGCGCGAGCCGCCCTGCTTCGAGAGGACGGAACACCCGTGGACGGATGCAGCCTGGACGATTGCGGGCGCATCCACGGAAACAGCACCCGGATGCCGGTCAGATGGAAAGGCCGGACGGATCTGAGTAACCTTGCGGGGCAGACGGTCAGGCTGGTTCTGGAGAGCCGTGCGGCCCGCCTGTTCGCAGTGTATCCCTGACAGCGAGGAGAAAATGACTGTTCACGACAGGAACCTGCTTCTTGAGCGCGCACGGCTGCTGGCCGGCTGGATGCTTCGCAACCAGGTGACGGACCGGTTCGACGCGAACCGCGGCCGCAGCATCCGCTTCTATGACGCCGATACCGGCGAGAAGGTCCTCACCGGCAACTGGATGACAGGATCGTTCCTGTGCGGGCTGCTTGCGATGTGGAAGCGCACCGGCGAGGAGCAGTATCTCCGCGGGGCCGAGTTCGCGGGACGATACATACTCTCCCTGCAGGTGATGGACCGGGACGATCCGCATTTCGGAGCCATCCGGGAGATCACACCTCAGTCCATCGAATTCGCCCCCCGGGACGCCACAAGCGCCGCCTGGGGACTGGTGTGGCTGGCGGAGGCCACCGGTCAGGAGATCTACCTGCGGGGCGCGAGGCTGTTCGGGGACTGGCTGGTGGAGAAGGGTATGTACAACGGCTGGCCACTGTATGCGGTCTACATGGATCCCGCGATGGAGAACTTCTACTCCCGGGGATCCTTCCAGTCCGGCGCCGGGCTCTTTCTGCACGATCTGTTTATGCTCACGGGCGACCAGAAGTACATCGAGCGGGGGCTGGCTCCCATCGCCCGGATCTACCGGGACGATTTCATCACGGAAAGCGGCCAGCTGGTTCTGGAGCGCGATCCCTTCACGAACCGCATCACTTCTCCGAAGCCGGGCGAAGATCCCACCGAGCATCAACACGCGCTGAACGACGATTTCGGAGGGGCCATGATGATCGCCGCCAGCCGGCTTTTCGGTGACGATTCCTATATCCGGAAGGCTGCCCTGTTCGCACGTTGGCTCGCGTCGGTGCAGGATGAAGACGGCGGCTTTGCGGGCGGACGGCACCCGTCGGCGGCGCCGGTGGGCGGGATGCTCTGCCGGGACATCGGAACCATTCTGGGTGAGCCGGGACTCATCGAATGCGCGGACCGTGCCCTGGGAAAGGTGCTGGCCACCCAGTTTCTGGACACCGGAGACCCATGTCTGGACGGGGGGGTCAAGGGACGCTACGAGGGAAGCAAGCCGGACATCGGCGGCAAGCGATGCGTCAACATGCGCACCAGCGCCTACTCCCTGATGTTCCTCCTGAAGAGCGAAAGCGACCTGAAGGACATCTGGCTGGGCGTCCACAACCGGCCGTTCGAGGATCACCGCTGGAAGGGCACTCACGGACTGGTCTGGTAAAGGCTCGGCTCCTTTCGCAAGCAGGCGCGGAGCACGACGGCGCGGCAGGAGAAACGCCCGCGCGGTCCTAAGGTTCCTCTTGGAGCCGCCACAGCGTTTCCGGCTCAAATCAGGCTGCCGGAAAGCGCGGCAGACGTCCGTCCCGGAAAGGAGCGTCCCATGGGCAGAAGCATCTGTGTTTACAGCTCTTCCAGCGATCTTGTGGCTGACCGCTACTTCCAGGCAGCCCGGCGGCTCGGCGAGCTGATGGCGTCCCGCGGCGATACGCTTATCTTCGGCGCAGGCTGCATCGGGTTGATGGGCGAGGCGGCCCGCGCGGTTCACGCGGGAGGCGGCAGGGTGGTGGGCGTCATTCCGCAGTATATGCGCAAGGAAGGCATCTGCTACGAAGAAGCGGACGAGCTGATCGTCACAAAGGATCTGCGTGAGCGGAAGGCCGTGATGGAGAGTCTGGCCGACGCGTTCATCGCTCTTCCGGGAGGCTTCGGAACGCTGGAGGAGATCCTTGAGATCGTGACCCTGAAGCAGCTTCACATCCTGGATCACCCCGTTGTCTTTCTGGACACCGCCGGATTCTACGACCCTCTCAAGGAGCTGTTCGACCACATCTACCGGGAGCGCTTTGCAAGGGAGGAGTCGCGCTCTCTGTATCACTTCGCGCCCACCCCGGAAGACGCCCTGGCCTATATTGACGCCTTCGGCGAGGGCCATGCCTGACGGCGCCGGGAGGGGGGCCCGGGGGCCGGGCGCGTGGGCATTGTTCCTCGCGCTGATCGCCGCCGGAGCGTGCTCCGCGAAGCCGCTCTGGGTGTGTGACTTCGAGCAGGAGCTTCCCGATCTTTCCGCAGGAGCGCGCATCTCAGCCGGGCCGTCCGAGACTCTGGCCGGCAAAGCCTCGCTGGTGATGGACTCGACCGCTTCGGACCAGGAATGGAACGAGCTCTTCACCACATCTCCCGCCCAGGTCCGCTTTCAGCCGGGGAGAACCTACTATGTGTCCTTCCGTTACCGCATCCTGGATGCCGGGGAGGACAGAACGCGCTTTTACAGCCTGCTGCGCTCCGGGGAAGCTGGAGATATCTACGGGCCTTTCTGGTTGTGGAACCGGGAGCAGGGGGCGGAAGGGGTCATCCACCGCATTTTTCAGCCTGAGAGGGCAGAAGACTGGCGGCTGATCATCGGCATCAGGCACCGGGGGAAGCTTGCGGTGGACGACATCCGGGTGCACCTTTGCGAGGGCGATCCTCCCGGCTATGGACTGCCGGTCAAACCCGGCCCAACCGAAGTACTGGCTCGCCGCCGGCAGCTGGACGCCCGGCGGGAGAGAGATGGCCTGCCCGGCATTCTCTCCGACATGGTGGTGGTCTGGTGCAACGAGGGAGCGGGGGAAAAGATCGCCGCGGAGGGGCCGCGCAGGACTTTTGCAGCGGAGCACAACCCGGACTTTGTGGACTGGAACCCCTGTGGCCCGATGGCGCAGGAGTTCGGGGTGCGCACCTCGCGGGGCGGGCCGGAGTATCAGGAGTTCTACCGTTTCGAGGGTCCCGATGTGTGGGACGCCCGCTACCGGCTTTTCGGCGACAACGGGTTCCAGGTCTCGCTGGACGGCACTTTCATCCGGGACGAGACCTGGGGGGAAGGCGGGTACTTCACCTGCCACGTCGCGCCGGGCTGGCACGAGTGGTTCACGGCAGAGCTTCTGAAAAAGTCTTCGGACCTGTTGGCCGTCTGTCAGGACAACATCGCCTGCGCACCGTTCTACAAGGGACACGGCTGCTTCTGCCGGTCCTGTCTGGAAGGCTTCCGCCGCTGGCTTGGCCGGCGCTACACACCGGAGGAAATGGCGCGGTTCGGCATTCCGGATGTCGGGCGCTTTGACTACCGCGAGCGCGTGTGCCGTTACGGGCTTGTCGGCAACCGTGCCATCGGCGACCCCGTAGTGCGGGAATACGTGAAGTTCCAGTTCGTCTCCCATCTGCTGGCCTGGGCGGATGTGGTGGAGCGAGTGAAGGACGCCGGGCGCGAGCGGGGGCTGGTATTGCCGGTCTATGGCAACCAGATCGGAGCGTTCGGTATGTGGCCGTTTGCGGCGGCGATCGGCCAGTTCTGCGATGTCATCGAGATCGAGG
>JBBFLP010000241.1:3482-4847 GCA_037478975.1 Armatimonadota bacterium | reverse complement strand
ATCAAGCACCTGGACCTGCGTCAGCCGATGTATGAGCGGACGGCGGCGTACGGACACTTTGGCCGGACCGATCTGGACGTGCCGTGGGAGCGGACCGATATGGCCGACATGCTGCGGCGGGAGGCGGGCCTGTAGGTTGTATGCAAGGGTCGCCATTCTGACCGAGAGAGGCGCCCTGACCGAGACCTACACCTACGAGATCCCGGAGCAGTTCGCCGGCGTCCGCCCGGGGATCTGCCTGCTCGTTCCCTTTCAGAACCTGGTGCGCATCGGGTATCTGGTGGAAATATTGCCTGAACTCGACGTGCCTCGCGTGCGCGCCGCCATCGGCCGAGTGGAAGCATCCGATATCCCTGACGAGCGCGTGGAGCTTGCCCGATGGATGGCGCAGCACTGGTGCGCACCTGTGGGATCGTGCCTGCGGCTGATGATGCCTCCGGCTCTCCGGGGACGCATCCAGCGCCGGGTGCGGGCCGTCGGTGAACACCGGCCGGAGGGACTCCGCGGGGCGACAGCCGAATTGCTGGACATTCTGATGGCCTCCGGCCCCGTCAGTGTGGCGGCACTGGCCAGGAAGTTCGGGAGAGATGCGGCGCACAGGGCCCTGACAGGCCTGCGCAAGCGTGGGTTGATCGTGGAGGAAGCGGAGATCCTCCACCCCGGTTCCGCGCCGAAGACCGAGCGGGTCTACTGTGTTCCGGACCGTGAGGCCGCCATCAGCTGGATTGACAGCAACCGGAACCGCCGTCCGGCGCAGGCGGCCCTTCTGACCTATCTGCTAGAGAGCGGAGCCCCTGTCTCTCGCGCGCAGATTTTGAGCCACCATCCCTCCGCAGCTTCCCGGCTTGCCCCGCTGGTGGAAGCGGGTCTTGTCCGTGAGGAGCTCCGTCCGGTGCTCCGCAGACCGGCTGAGGAAGCTGCCGGACCCCAATCCCCCTTCGCTCTGACCCCTGATCAGGCACACGCCGTTACCAGGCTGGAAAATGCCATTCGCGAAGGATGCTTCCGGGAGATCCTGCTGTTCGGCGTGACGGCCAGCGGAAAGACAGAGGTCTACACCCGCGCCATCGAAGCGGCCCTCTCCACAGGGCGCGGAGCCATCGTTTTGATGCCGGAGATCGCCCTTACCGTTCACGCGGTGGCGCACTTCCGGGGGCGGTTCGGCGAGACGCTGGCGGTCCTGCATAGCCGCCTTTCATCGGGCGAGCGCGCCGACGAATGGCGCCGTATAGAGCGAGGAGAGGCCCGTGTCGTCCTGGGACCCCGCTCGGCAGTGTTTGCCCCTCTGGCGGATCCGGGCATTTTCATCATTGACGAAGAGCACGAGCCTGCATTCAAGCAAGACGGCGACCCGCGCTACCACGC
>JBBFLP010000241.1:0-3382 GCA_037478975.1 Armatimonadota bacterium | reverse complement strand
GATCAGACCGTCCGCTGCCATCACTGCGGCTGGCGTGGACCAGCTCCCCTCCAGTGCCCTTCCTGCCAGGGAACAAAGATCGCCAGTTTCGGCGTGGGCACCCAGCGCGTGGAAGAAGAGTTGCGTTCTCTGCTCCCCGCGGCACGCATCCTTCGTATGGACCGTGACACCACCGGCAGCAAGGACGCCTTCGTCTCGCTAATCGGCAGGTTTCGTAGACACGAAGCAGACATCCTCATTGGCACTCAGATGGTGGCGAAAGGGCTGGACTTCCCCGGCGTGCTGCTGGTTGGGGTGGTGAACGCCGACACCGGGCTTCATATGCCGGATTTCCGCGCCGCCGAACGGGGGTTCCAGCTTCTCACACAGGTGGCGGGGCGCGCGGGGCGTGGTCCGCGCGCCGGACTTGTGGTCCTGCAGACTTTTCAGCCGGAGCATTACGCTATCGCGGCTGCCGTGAAGCAGGACTATCGCGCCTTTTACGAGCAGGAGATCCGCTTCCGCGAGGAGCTGGGGTGGCCGCCTTTCGGAGCCATCGCCCGGATCCTGGTGCAGGATTCCAGCCTCGACCGGTGCCGCAACCGGTGCCGGGAGCTGGCCGGCAAACTCGAAGGGCATCCCGGAGTGGAGGTTATCGGCCCTTCTGCCGCACCGCTGGAACGGCTGAAAGGACGGTACCGCTGGCACCTTCTACTGAGAAGCCACGACAGAGAGAGTATACTGGGAGTGCTGGAGTCCGCGGGAGCGCGCGCCTGGAAACAGGATGTGCAGGTGGACGTGGATCCGGTCAATCTGATGTGAACAGGCAGGGCTGCTGTCACGCCGTGACAGGCAGTCCCTTTTCGGCCCCAAGGAGAATGATCAAACCACGACCCGTACTTGTATATGGCGACCCCCGACTGAAACAACCGTCTGAACCGGTGACGGATCCGGCGGAGTGCGCAGCGCTGGTGCGTAGAATGCGCGAGATGATGGAGCAGTTCGGCGGCATCGGCCTGGCCGCGCCTCAGATCGGCGAACATCGCCGTGTGATTATCTGGAAGATCGGCGAGCAGGAGGGGGTCTTGATCAACCCGGAACTGTCTCCCGGTGAGGAGTCGGAGGTGGGAATCGAAGGATGCCTGAGCATTCCGGGAATGGCTGCGGACGTGCGCAGAGCCGTCGAGGTGCGCGCGCGCGGGCAGGATCTAAATGGCCGGGCCATTGAGTTCCGTGCTGAAGGCCTGCTGGCGCGTGTCTTGCAGCACGAGGTGGACCATCTGGACGGAGTGCTATTCGTGGACAGGGCCGAGCCGGGCACGCTGAGGCCGGCACCGATGACGGCGGTCACGGGGATCTAAGGGCATGCGTGTGGTCTTCATGGGGACGCCCGCTTTCGCTGCGACGATCCTGGACACACTGCTCCGGAGCAGTCACCGGGTGGTGGGGGTGGTAACGCGGCCGGACCGCCCTTCCGGAAGGGGCCGGACCGTCTCTCCTTCGCCGGTGGCCTTGCTGGCCGCAGAGCATGGCCTGCCGGTGGTCAAGCCGGAAAATGCCCTGGACCCCGCTCTGCGGGAGGCACTGCACCAGTGGCGACCGGATGTCGCCGCTGTGGCGGCATTCGGGCTCATCTTGAAGAAAGACATTCTGGAGCTGCCGCCGCGGGGATGCGTCAATGTGCACGCCAGCCTGCTGCCGAAATACCGGGGCGCGGCACCCATTCAGCAGGCGATCATTGATGGATGCACCGAGACCGGTATAACCACGATGCTGATGGAGGAGGGGCTGGACTGCGGCCCCATTCTGCTTCAGGAACGGGTACCCATCCTGCCGGACGAGACGGCGGGAGAGCTCGAACTGCGGCTGGCTGAGGTGGGCGCGCGGGTGCTGGTGCAGACACTGGACAAGATGGAGGCAGGCAGCCTGACTCCGGCGCCGCAGGACGACTCTCAGGCAACGTGGGCACGGTCGCTTGGCCCGGAAGCGGGGGACGTGTTGTTCCAGGAGACCGCAGTCCGCACCCACAACCGCATACGGGGATGCACCCCCAGGCCCGGCGCAAGGGTATATCTCGGTGGAGCGCCCGTCCGGGTCTGGCGTTCCGCCCTCCCGGAGGATGGTGTTTCTCCGGCAGAAGCGCCGCGGGGGACGATCCTGGACATCGCGGATCCGGGCATTGTTGCAGTTTGCGGGGATGCGCGCCCGATAATGCTATGCGAGGTGCAGCCGGCCGGGCGAGGCAGAATGTCCGGCGCGGCCTTTGCCCGGGGGCGTCACCTGAAGCCGGGAGACCGGTTCGACACACATCCCCCCACGGATCAGGACTGACCACGGGACAGGAACAGCAACGGTGGATACAGACTATCAGGAGCAGAACTCCCCGACGGTTCAGGAACTGCTGGCGCAGGTGCGCGAGCTGGAGCAGAAGGTCGCCCGCCTGCAGCGGGAGCGCAGTGTCTATGCGGCCAAAGCGCGCCTGCTAAGCGAGGAGCTGGAAAAATACCGCTCGCGAGAGCTTCGACAGGACAACACTGTGGAGACATTGCTGGAGCGGCAGCGCGAAATGCACGTCATGCTGAACCGCTCCCACATCATGCTGGCGAAGGCGCAGAACGCAACCGCGATGCTCAGTCTGGAGTTCGGAGAGCTGGCGCGCGCGCTTCCTGAGACGGTCTCCGCGCAGGCAGAAGCCGACCCGGAGCAGGCTCAGACCGTGCAGTATGAGATAGACGACCGCATCCGCCGCATCAACGACCTGTTCCGCATGACCGGCGAACTCTCTCAGGAGATCGCGGAGACGCTGGAGGGTACGGAGAAGGCAATGAAAGGAGGAGGGGCAACAACCGTGCAGAGTCCTCCGCAGGAGCCTTCGATCCAGAAGGAGAAACCTGCCGCCGCAGCCTCCCCCGCAACAGGTCCTGCATCCCCTCAGGAAACAGCAGCGTCGGACCAGGCCCCGGCCGCGCCCACTCAGGAACAGGAGTCGAATGAGACCGTTCAGGAGTCGAATGATACCGTTGAGGCGGTAGTCGTCGAAGAAGAACCGGCTCAGGAGCGGGCCGCCGGCGATGCTGCCGCGGCTCAAGACACGGATGTCCGGGAGGCCGTTTTTTCCGAAGTGACAGAGCAGGAGAGTCCTTCCCCTCCGGAGACAGTAGCAGCCGCCGGAGGAGATCAGGAGCAAAACTTTGCCAGCCCGACCCGTACGGCGGTTCCGCCGCCGAAGGATATTTTCGTAAGTCCCGCCCCCACCCCGCGCCGCAAGTTGTCTAGCGGAGTAGTCTCCGGGGCCGGTCCGTCCCGCACAAGGGCTGAACAATATCTTGCAGAAGGCACAGACGACCGGGACGGCAGCGAAGCCGCAGAAGCCCGCGAGGCGCTGGACCGGCTTGTCCGGGAG
>JBBFLP010000240.1:3491-4870 GCA_037478975.1 Armatimonadota bacterium | reverse complement strand
TGCGCGCCAGCCGGTTGCTCCACGTAGCAGGCTTCTTCCTGATGCCGTCTTTCGACGGCCAGCCTGCCGCAAATGTGCTGAAGCAGGCGAAGGGTGCCGGGGTGATCACCGCACTGGACACCGCGTGGGACTCAAAGGGACGTTGGATGACCCTTCTAGAGCCTGCGCTTCCGCACGTTGACTACTTCCTCCCCAGCATCGAAGAGGCGCGCATGGTGACCGGTCGGCAGGAGCCTCGTGACATCGCCGGTGTGTTGATGGACCACGGAGTGAGCGTTGTGGGCCTGAAGATGGGAGAGGAAGGCTGCTACATTCGCAGCGGTGACACGGAACTGCGCATCCCTCCCTTCGATGTAGAGTGTCAGGATGCAGTCGGGGCTGGCGACGCTTTTGTGGCTGGCTTCCTGACCGGCGTTGTCCGGGGATGGGACCTGGAGCGCACGGGAAGATTCGCAAACGCCGTCGGAGCGCTCTGCGTCACCGAGCTGGGGGCCACGACCGGGGTGCGGTCCCTGGAGGAGACAGAAGAGTTCATCCGCACGGCCAGAGTGCGCGCCTGAGAATCCGGCCATAATCCGCGGAGGGAGAAGCAGCACAGGAACAGGAATGCTCGGTTCAGAGATCAGACGGAAGTATATCGAGTTCTTTCAGGGGAAAGATCATCTGCACCTGCCCAGCGACTCGCTGGTGCCCGACGATCCTTCTCTGTTGTTCACGTCGGCTGGGATGGTGCAGTTCAAGCCCTACTTCACGGGAGCGGCTCAACCTCCCCACCCCCGCGCGGTGACGGCTCAGAAATGCCTCCGGACAGACGACATTGATGAGGTCGGCGACGCCGTCCATCATACGTTTTTCGAGATGATGGGCAACTTCTCGTTCGGAGACTACTTCAAGCGGGAGGCCATCCATTTCGCCTGGGAGTTCCTGACCGAGTGGCTGAAGCTTCCGAAAGAGCACATCTGGACCAGCGTCTACCTGGACGACGATGAGGCGGCGGAGGTCTGGGAGAAAGAGATCGGGCTTTTGCCGTCGCGCATCGTCAGACTGGGCGAGGACAAGAATTACTGGCCGGCCAATGCCCCGTCAAAGGGGCCTAACGGTCCCTGCGGCCCTTGCAACGAGATCTTCCTGGATATGCGCCCCGAGCTGGGCCCTCCCGCAGACCCGGCGCGCGCCATCGCCTACGACAGCAACCGGTTCGTCGAAGTATGGAACCTGGTCTTCATGCAGTATCTGCGGGGCGACGGCGGGACGCTGACCCCGCTGCCGCGCAAGAACATTGACACAGGGCTGGGTCTGGAGCGCACTGCCGCCATCCTGCAGGGCACACCGACAAACTACGAGTCCGACCTGTTCCTGCCCCTCATTCAGGCGATGGA
>JBBFLP010000240.1:0-3391 GCA_037478975.1 Armatimonadota bacterium | reverse complement strand
GCACACCGACAAACTACGAGTCCGACCTGTTCCTGCCCCTCATTCAGGCGATGGAGCGTCTGGCAGGAGTCCGCTATGGCCAGGACGAGGTGACGGATACGTCCCTGCGGACCATTGCCGATCACGCCCGGGCGGCCGTGTTTTGCATCGCGGACGGCGTGATGCCATCCAACGTCAAGCGTGGCTATGTGCTTCGCAGGATGATCCGCCGTGCGGTCATCAAGGCCCGCCGCATCGGATACGAAGGCGTATTCCTTCGCGATCTGGCCCCCACCGTGGCGGATATGATGGGCGACTGGTACCCCGAGATCAGGGACCGTATGACTTTCGTGCAGACTATGCTGGAAAGTGAGGAGCAGAAGTTCGAGCGGACGCTGAGCACCGGTCTCAACCGGCTGGACGAAGAGATCCGGGCCGCAAAGGCCGCCGGCGCGGGCCGCTTAGACGGAGAAGCCGCCTTTGTCCTGTACGACACCTTCGGGTTCCCTTTCGAGCTGACAGAAGAGCTGGCGCGCACAGAGGGTCTGGAAGTGGACCGGGAGGGTTTCGAGGCGTGCATGGAAGAGCAGCGGCGCAGGGCTCAGCAGGGAAGCCGGATGTTCGCGGACGTCTTCGGTGGCACAGGGGAGTCCATCGCGGAGCTTCAGAAGTCCGTCGGGCAGACCACTTTCATCGGTTACGAGGCGCTTCGAGGCGAGGCGCGCGTCCAGGCCATCCTGCGCGACGGGCAGCTTGTGGGTGCGGCGGAAGAGGGAGACGAAGTTCAGATTGTGCTGGACGTTTCTCCGTTCTATGCGGAGGCAGGCGGGCAGGTCGGTGACACGGGCAGGATAGAAGGTCCGTCCGGCGCCGCAGCCATCCGGGACACACGCAAGCGGGCGGACATCTGGTTCCACGACGCGGTCATTGTGACAGGCGAGATCCGCACCGGTGATCCGGTAACGGCGGAGGTGGACCGGGAGCGACGCCAGGCCATTATGCGCAACCATACGGCGACCCATCTGCTGCACGCCGCCCTGCGGAAAGTGCTTGGCGAACACGTGGCGCAGTCCGGCTCGCTGGTGGCTCCGGACCGTCTGCGGTTCGATTTCTCGCACTTCCAGGCGATGACACCGGAAGAGATCCAGGCCGTGGAGGACGAGGTCAACCGCCGCATTCTGGAGGACCATCCTGTCCAGCCGGAGCATACCACGCTGGACGATGCGCGCAAAAAAGGCGCGATGGCGCTTTTCGGCGAGAAGTACGGGAATGAGGTCCGCACCATCGCCATCCCGGACGTCAGCCTGGAACTGTGCGGAGGGACGCATCTTACGCGCACCTCGCAGATCGGGTTGATGAAGATCGTCTCAGAGGGCAGTGTGGCGGCCGGAATCCGCCGCATCGAGGCTATCACCGGAGCGGCCGTTCTGTCGCACATCCGCACTCTGGAGCAGAAACTGCAGGAGGTAGCGCATCGTCTGCAGGTTCCAGTCGCGGACATCCTACCCGGCATCGAACGTCTTCAGCAAAACCTCCGGGAGCACCAGGTGGCGCTGGAGCAGGTCCGCAGCCGCTCCAGCGCGGACGAGGCAGAAGCCATTGTGCGGTCCGCGGAGGACGTGGACGGCTTCAAAGCTGTCTGTAGCCGGACTACTTCCACCGACGCCGATGGGATGAGCCGGCTGGCGGACATACTTGCGGAGCGTCTTGGCTCGTCCGTGGTCCTGCTTGGCTCGGAGTCCGGGGGCAAGGCGCTTTTCGTGGCGAAGGTCAGCGCCGACCTGGTGGCCCGGGGTCTCCACGCGGGCGAGCTTGTGAAGGCAGTTGCAGCCGAAGCCGGTGGTGGGGGAGGCGGCCGTCCAGAGTTTGCCAAGGCTGGTGGCAAAGACCCTTCCCGCCTGGACGCTGCCCTTGAGAAAGGACGGGCCCTCATCCGTGAGGCGGCCGGCCGCACTTCGGGGTAAGAACACGCTCTCAGGTCCCGCAAGACGCGCGATTTTCGTCATCGGGCTGGCTGTCTGCTGTCTCGGCCTGCCGGCTTTCGCAACACCCCAGCCCTCGCGCCCCGGTGTTCTGGTCGTTCTGGCCAATTACCTTACCATGGAGGATCTCCTGTGGGACACCGCTTTCCGCGAGTCCCTGGAAACGGCTTCGCTGGGGCTGGTCTGTCCGGCAACGGCCAGGGGCCGCTCACCGGAGGCGCTCCACGCATCCTGCGCCGCAGGGGCTCCCTGCGCAGGGACGGCTGCCTACACCCTGGCATTCAATGCCACCGAGCCCTTCGAAGGGGGAACGGCCGCAGAAGCTTACGCGCGCCGGACAGGACAGCCGTGGGTGGAACAGGGGATCGTCCACTGTGGCGTGGCGGCCGTGGCTGCCGTTCACAGGAAGATGGTTGCTCCACCCGATCCGTGGGCTCTGGGCGATGCGCTGCGCAAGGCAGGCGTTCCGCGATATGCCTTCGGCAATGCCGATTCTGAGCAGCAGCCGGTGCGGTTCGGAGCAGCGATGCTGACAGACGCCTTCGGACTGGTTCCGGCCGGTGAGGTGGGGACAGGCGCAACCGTTCCCGATCCGGCAGCGGCAGCAGGGCGGACGATCGCGTTCGAGCGGATCACGATCCCGGTCCTCAGGGCACTCGATGAGGGGGGTGTTGTCCTTGTGGAGGCGGGAGACCTGGAGCGTATCGAGCGCGAGCGCGGTGTAATGACCGACCGTGCCTACGACAGGGCACGGAAGTCGGCGATTTCAAAACTGTCCCGCTGGATAGCAGGCATCCAGGCTGCAGCCCCCCGCTCACCAGTGCTTTTGCTTTCCATCATTCCGCCGGCTGCTGAAGATGGTGTCAGGGACTCACCCGGCCTGGCGGTTCTCTGGCCTTCAGACGAACGCACGGCCCTTCTGCAGAGCAACACCACCCGCACCGGTGGACTCATCACCACCCTGGACGTCGGGCCCTCAATCCTGGCGCTGGCGCGGGTGCCGAAACCGGATTCCATGCGGGGCTTTCCCGCCACCCGAAGCCTGGAAACAAGACCGGAAATCGTACTGCAGAGATGGTTGGACACTATCCAGTTGAATCAGCGCTACCAGGTTCCGCTGCTGATCGGAGTCGGGTTGTTCGCCGCCGCAGCAGCCGTGCTGAGCGTAGTCTTTCTTGCTTCCAGACGTAAGTCCTCGGTGGCAGGCAGGCTCGCCGTAGGGACGCTTGCGGTTGCCGCCTGGATCCCCCCTGCTCTTCTGGTGCCGCTGGACCGGCCAGCCTATTTTTACCTGATCGCTCCTCTGTTGCTCGGCGGGTTTGTGCTGGCGGAACGCTGGAAGAAGAACGGGCGCTTCATTCCTCTGGAACTTCCCTCCGCGCTTCTGTTGGTCGCAGTGGCTCTGAGCGCAGTGGGACTGACGGACCTTA
>JBBFLP010000239.1:0-4882 GCA_037478975.1 Armatimonadota bacterium | reverse complement strand
TTCAGCAATATGGAGAGCTCCTTCACTCTGTTCCTGCAGGCGCAGTTCGGCCTTGCGGAGCAGGAGACGGTGGTCCTTTCCGGCCGGCTTCTCGCGTTCGTGGGCGTGGTGGCGGCCTTGGTGCAGGGAGTCCTGATCGGCCCCCTGACGGCGCGGTTCGGTGAGAAGGTTCTTCTGGCTGCCGGCTTCGCCGCAACGTCTGCCGGGCTGGCCGCCGTTCCGGGGCAGCATTCGACGGCGGCGCTCCTTATGCCGCTCGCTCTGGCGGCCGCCGGGTTCGGGCTTATCGGCCCGTCGCTGATCAGCCTCATCTCGCGCGCCGCCGGACCCGAACATCAGGGCGCCGTTCAGGGACTGACGCAGGGCCTGGGGAGTGTCTCGCGCACGCTGGGTCCGCAGGCCGCAGCGGTGAGCTTCGGAGCACTGGGCATCGGATGGCCGTTCTGGACGGCAGCGGCGTTGCTGGCGGCATGTTTTGCGGTTGCAGCCGCCGCAGTCCATGTGCCCGCGAAGGCCGCCGCCAGGCCCGGCCAAGCAGTGGAAAGGAGGGAAGACCCCGCGTGAGGAATCGGCCTGTCCTGACGATCATCTTCCTGACCGTCTTCATAGACCTTCTGGGCTTCGGGATGGTGCTGCCGCTGCTGCCCGTGTGGGCGGAGCGACTGACCGCCAGCAAATATCTCATCATCCTGCTGGGTTCCGCGTACTCCCTCGCGCAGTTCGTGTTCGCCCCGGCCTGGGGAAGGTTGTCGGATGCCGTCGGCCGGCGTCCCGTTCTGCTAATGTCGCTGGGGGGCGGAGGACTGGCCTATCTGCTGATGGCGTTCGCGGAGAGTCTGGGCACGCTTTACGCGGCGCGCTTCCTGCAGGGACTCTTCACGGCGGGCGGTCTTGCTGCGGCGCCGGCGCTCATCGCGGACGTCACATCCGACGAAGAGCGCTCGCGGGGGATGGGGCTTATCGGAGCAGCGTTCGGACTGGGTTTTATCTTCGGCCCGGCCATCGGAGCCGCTCTTGCCCAGTTCGGGCTGGGAGCGCCGTTCCTGGCGGCAGCGGGGTTGTCTTTCGCCAACTTCATCTGGGCGGCGGCTATGCTTCCCGAGACTCTGGACCGGACCGTGGCGCGCGAGGCGCACACCCGGTTTCTTGACCTGCAGAAGTTGCGGGAGACGCTTACCTCTCCCGTGCTGGGGCTGCTGTTCTTCCTGCTCTTCATCAACACGTTCGCCTTTAGCAACCTGGAGCAGACCTTCACCCTGTTCGTGCAGGAACGGCTGGAACTGGACGGCCGTGCGGCCGGGAGGACAACGGGCTTCCTTCTGGCCTATATCGGGGTGGTCGCTGTGTTGGTGCAGGGATTCCTCATCCGGCCGCTGAGCCGCAGGTTCGGCGATGAGCGTCTGCTGCTGGCGGGCATTCTGTTGACCGGGGCGGGAATGATGCTGATGCCTCTTCCGCGCGGCGTGGGCGGGCTGATGCTGGTCAGCACGCTCATCTCTTTCGGGTGGGGACTGGTGAATCCATGCACGTCCAGCCTGATCTCGCGCTCGGCCGGCCGCGACCGTCAGGGCGGGGTGCTCGGGCTCTCGCAGGGGCTGGCCAGTCTGGCGCGGATCGCCGGGCCGGTGTGGGGTGGGTTCGCCTTCAGCCGCATTGGAATCGCCTGGCCCTACTGGAGTGGAGGGGTCATCCTGCTAATGAGTTTCGCGTTGGCGATGACGCGGCTTATCCCGTCGGGAACAGCGGTACGTGGGGATGCGGGAGATGTCTGAGTGGACATCCCGGGACCTGACCATCCGGCAGAGGGAGCGGCTGGAGCGCCTGCACCGCCGGTTCGGGCGCGAGCCGTTGCCGCCCGATCTGCCCGGCATCCTGAAGGAACAGCTGGGCATTGACCTCAGCTCGCGACTGGGCGCCCTGGAGCTTAGCCATCCCTTTGTGGTGGCGCCGGGAGAATGGACGGGAAGGTTGGAGCGTGTGGAGGCTGCCGTGGAGGCGGGCTGGGCGGCGGTGGTGCTGCGGACAGCGGCAGCCTGGGGACCGGATGGCGGGGCATCGCTCGCCCACCTGCGGTCCCGGCAGGAGGCGGGCGTGCGCAACCTCTACCACCCTACCGATGTGCGCCGCGAGCGCCCCGGCCTGGTGTGGGACCGCCGGCTGGACAGCCGGGGGGCGGAGGAGTATCTCGAATTCGTCCGCGCCGCATCATCCAGTGCGGGAGGGCGGACGGCGATCGTCGCCTCCCTTGCATCGGCCCCGGACCGCGCAGGGGAAGAGTTGGCGCACGCGGGAAGGCAACTGCTCGCGGCGGGCGCGGATGCGATGGAGGCACTCTGGAATCCTGGAGATGAGGGACAGAAGTGCCACACGCTTGGAGGGGATCACCGGTGGGCCCTTCGGGTCATCTGTGCTGATGTGCGGGATCTGCGGGAGACGGAACGCGCC
The DNA here is from genome assembly GCA_037478975.1 of Armatimonadota bacterium. Lineage (GTDB taxonomy): Bacteria > Armatimonadota > UBA5829 > DSUL01 > DSUL01 > CALCJH01. The sequence goes on along the minus strand of JBBFLP010000239.1, from coordinate 2,437 downwards.
ACGGCTCAAGAAGCCTTGCAGGCGGTTCCGGCCCTGACGCTTGACTTCGGGACTCCGTCTCGGGGCGGGCCACGTTCGTTCCGGCCGGGAGATCTGGCAGGGTTCCTTCAAGAGTGGAACCTGGAAGGACGGGCGGTGGCGGCCGCGGGCGGCGTTTACTCCGGGCGCGACGCGCTGGCCTACATCCTGGCTGGAGCCTCTGCAGTCCAGGTGTACAGTTACATCGCGGGCAGGGTCCGGCCCGTTCTGAAGCAGAGCCGTAACAAGTTCGAGCAGGTGCTTTATCGTCTGCTTCTGGATCCTCGCGATGGCCTAGCCGCAGGCATGGCAGCCTTGAAGAACCGCTTCGGGATCTCCCGGCTGGCGGATGCCGCCGGTCTGGAGCATAAGACAGCTAGAGGCGCCTAGCTTCACCGGCGGAAGGGAGTCACAACCATGCCAGCGCATCCGGGTACAAGACAGATTCTGATGGACCTGGTGGCCATCCCCAGCGTGGGGCAGGAGCCGGTTCCGGAGGGCCGCGAAGGCGGCGAGGCGATGGTCTGCCGGTATCTGGCCGGGTTGCTGGAGTCCGCGGGTGTGGACTGCCGGATGGAAGAGGTCCTGCCAGGGCGGCCGAATTTTTACGCTCATCTGGACCGGGGACGCGCGCGGACGGTCATCCTGTCCGCCCACACGGACACCGTCCCCGCCGCGGACTGGGAAGGTGACCCGTTCCGGCCGGAGGAAAAGGACGGCCTGGTTTTCGGGCGGGGCAGCTGTGACACCAAGGCGAGCCTGACGGCCTTCACAGCGGTGATGCTGGAAGCCGCGCGGGAGGGAGCGGGCGAGTTCAACCTGATTCTTGCGGCCGTCTGCGACGAGGAGGTTTGCTTCGCGGGGTCGCGCGCGGCAGCCGGGCGTCTGCGCGCGGATCTCGCAATTGCGGGCGAGCCCACATCCCTTGCCGTGGTGCACCGGCACAAGGGGGTCATGCGTTTCGTGCTGGAGGCCAGGGGCCGCAGCTGCCATTCTTCCACCCCGGAGAAGGGCGAGAACGCCATATACAGAATGTCCCGGGCGGCTCTTGCCGTGGAACGTCTGGCGTGTGACTGGCAACAGGTCCGGGATCCAGATCTTGGCCCGCGCGCCATCTCGGTGACCACCGTCTCAGGCGGGCAGGCCCCGAACATCGTGCCAGCTCTATGCCGCGCTGACGTGGACGTACGCTGCCTGCCGGGAGACCGGCTGGAGAATCTGCTGGAAGAGGTGCGAGCGAGGACGGGTAACGAGGCGGCCGTCCTTGCACCGTATATGGAAGGGCCGGCCCTGGACACGGATCCGGAACACCCTCTGGTCCGCCAGCTGGCGGAGGCATCCGGACGAGGGCTGACGTGCGCTCCCTACGCCACCGATGCCCCGCAGTATGCCTCCCGGGGGATTCCCGCCGTGGTCTTCGGGCCGGGCGATGTGACACTGGCGCACACCCCGCGCGAACACATCCGCCTTGCGGAGGTGGACGAATGCGTCACCATCCTCCGCCGCTTCCTGGGGATGTGATTCCCAGGCACGCGTATCGAGACCACACGTTGCGAAATGTGGTTTGGACTCGCCCGGCTGCGCCGGGCGGCTCAAGCAGCGTAGCTTCCCCGGAGCCCTGGCGGCTACGGCGAGAGGATCTGCAGGTCGTTCTGGCTGCGAAGGAGCAGTCTGGGAAGGATGGAGCCGCCGGAGGCGTAGCAGGAGACCGGACCGGTCGCGCGCACGTAGGAGCCGGCGGCGGGAAGAGTGACCCCGCCCGGGAAGTCCACGCGTATCAGCTGCCCCGTTCCATCGTCCAGCATCACTCTGGCCGGCTGAGGACTCCACTGCACTGAGTCCACGCGTCCCCAGACCGTGGCCAACAGTCCGATGTTGTTGACGCCCACACCGCCTGTCACCCCGCGCTGGCCCGCCCCGGTTGCAGGGTTGTAAAGCCAGGGCCCTCCTCCCAGCCACGAGGACCGGATGGCCAGCGGACTAACAGGCACGGAACCGAGCGCGCTCACCCAGTCAGCCTGAATGTATTTTTCTCCGTCGGCGTTGGTGCGGGCGATTCCGGACACGTCCACAATCGCGCCCGTCTGCACTCCGTGGTTGGTTTTCTCCACCCGCACGCCGTGTGCCCGGTCCGGGGATTGAACGTAGAGTACTCCCGGAAAGGCGGCCGAAACCACTCCTCCGCTGATGGTCACCGCCTGCCCGTTCGCCGCCTGCCGGGCCTGCCGCGGGGTGCCTGTAGCCCGGTTGTTCTGAAGATGCTGTGCCAGCCAGCCGGCGATGGGCTCAATATCGAAGCTCCACCACCCTACCAGATCGCCGCTCTGGAACAATGTGCATCCCAGAATGTAGGGATCTTTGCGAATCTCATTGTCCCACCAGGCCAGCCAGTCCTGGAACTTGGCGGCGTCGCCTCCGC
>JBBFLP010000238.1:1522-4901 GCA_037478975.1 Armatimonadota bacterium | reverse complement strand
AGCGTCTGAGCGGTGATGTAGGCGCTTGCGTCCGATGCGAGAAACACGATGGCTCCGTCCAAGTCCGTAGGCTGCCCGGGGCGCTTCAGCGGGATGCGGTCGCATAGATACTCCACCCACTCCTGATCCTCGTACATCACGCGCGTCTGCTCCGTCTTGAACCACCCCGGCGCAAGACAGTTCACCGTGATGCCGTACGGCCCCCAGTCGTCGGCCAGACTCATGGTGAGCTGCTTCACTCCGCCGCGGCTGGCGCCGTACGGGGCAAGCCCCGCGTATCCGAAGACGCAGGTAACGGATCCGATGTTGATGATGCGCCCGTATCTGCGCTCCGCCATTCTGCGGGCAACCGCCTGCGCCACGAAGAAGGTGCCACGCAGATTGGTGTCCAGGACCGTGTTCCAGTCGTCCCAGGTCACCTCGAACGCCGGTTTGCGGATGTTGCATCCGGCGTTGTTGACCAGGATATCCACCTTCCCGTAGTGCTCCCAGGCGTCCCGCGCCATACGCTGGATGCTATCGTAGTCCCGCACGTCCAGTTCCAGGGGGAGCGCGCGCCGGCCCATCTGCTCGATCTCCCGGCGGAAGGGCTCCAGCGCCTCGATGCTGCGGCTGGTGATGACCAGATCGGCTCCGGCGCGCGCCAGAGCCCGTCCGAAATACTGTCCCAGACCGCGGCTGGCTCCGGTGACGACGGCCACGCGGCCGCTCAAGTCGAAGATGCTTGTGTCGCCCATAGTCTCTGGTCTCCGTCCCGGCGTCAGGGTTCCAGGATCACCTTCATCAATCCGGGCTCGCGCCCATACAGCCGGGCGAACCACTCCGGTCCCTCCTCCAGCGGAGCTGCGGCGCTGATGAGCCGGTCCACCCGCACCTGTCCGGAAGCGATCATCTCCAGACAGCGGGGATACTCGCCAGCGGAGGCGCAGGAGCCCTGCAGGGTGAGCTCGCGCGTCACCACCCACTGGAGAGGCATGGTAACTTCCGGAGCCAGATTGCCCACCAGCGTCACCCCCCCGCCCTTGCGGACGGACTGGACCGCCGTGCCGAACGCCTCCGCATTGCCCGCCGCATCGAATGCGAGGTCCACCCCGTCCCGCTCCGTGAGCGCGCGCACCACAGAAGGCACGTCGCAGGAGGATGCATCCAGCACTTCGTCAGCGCCCAGCTCCCCGGCCAGGTCCAGCCGCCTGCCGTCCACATCCGCCACCAGCACCCTTGGACACCCTTCGGCCTTCAGCGCCTGCATCAGCAGCAGACCGATCATCCCCGCCCCCACCACCAGTACAGCGCCGGCACGCCCGGCCGGCGAGATGCGCACGGCGTGTGCGCCGATGGACACCGCCTCCACCATTGCGGCCTGACGGAACGAGAGGCCGTCCGGCAGCCGGTAAAGGATGCGCTCCGGAACGGCCACATACTCCGCAAACGCCCCGTCACGGCGGTAATCCCCGCAGGAGACGCCCAGAACTCGCCTGCGGTCGCATAAGTTTACGCGCCCCTCGCGGCAGAAGGAGCAGTCGCCGCAGTAGACTGTGGAGTCGAACGTGACCCGCTCGCCCTCTCTCCAGCCCGAGACGCCGGGTCCCAGCTCGGCGATCTCTCCCGCCGCCTCATGGCCCATGATGACGGGAGGGATGCGCCTGCCTGTGCTGCCATCCATCCCGTGGACGTCGCTGCCGCAGATGCCGCACGCCCGCACTCGCACCAGGACCTCTCCCGGCCCCGGCTCGGGCTCGGGGACATCCCGGACAGCAAGGCGTCCGTATTCCTCCAGCACAAGAGCCTTCATAGCACACTCCCGCAACGGGAGTATAACTGCCGGCGACAGTCAGGCGCACGCAGCAGCAGAATCACGCGGCCCGGGGTGAACAGAGCTGGCGCATTGCCGGGCGGGGCGGTGGACACGTATAATGGGGAGGAATCCGGGCCGGGGTGTGGCGCAGTTTGGCAGCGCGTCCGCTTTGGGAGCGGAAGGTCGCCGGTTCAAATCCGGCCACCCCGACATCTCAAAAGGCCGTACAGCAAAAAAGCGGGCGACCGGGCTCGAACCGGCGACATCCAGCTTGGAAGGCTAGCGCTCTACCAACTGAGCTACGCCCGCTTGCACTGGGATTATACCATTGAGAGGCGCGCATTGCACGCCTCTTGAAAGAGAGTTTCTGCACGCCCCCGTAGCTCAGGGGATAGAGCAACTGCCTTCTAAGCAGTGGGCCACAGGTTCGAATCCTGTCGGGGGCGCTTCCTTCATCCGCTCCCGCGCCATCAGATGAGAGGAACGACCTGTCCCGGTCCTTCCGCGAACGCCTCGAACACCCGGGTCACCTGCCAGGCCTGTGCCAGAGTCCCTTTCGCTGGCGGGCGGCCCTCCAGGATGCTTCCGGCGAACTCCCGGACCTCGCCGTAGTATCCCAGCAGGAAGAGCCCTTTGTTGTAAAGCTGCCCCAGTGAGAATTCCGGCTCCCAGACGGCGGTGGTCTCCTCCGGAGCCCCGCGGAAGAAGTCCGGGTTGTCTCCGTAGCCGACCGGTGGATTGCGGTGGTAGCTGACGCGGATGTTGTTTTCCACCACGATATGCCGTCCCCGCCCGACGATAAGCGTCCGCTCCATGCCGCCGGAGAGCGACTGCCCGGCCGTCAGCGAAAGGACCGCCACCTCGCCCGTCTCAAAGGTGAAAACGGCTGCGCCCGAACCCGCCTCCGAGCGCTGATAGAAGAGCGTGGCCGGCATTCCCAGCAGAAAGACGATGAGCGATACCGGATGGCAGAGATGGTCCAGAAAACCCACCACCCCTCCTTCGGCCGGGCCTCCCTGCACATAGCGGCGCAGCTCCCCGGCCGGCGGGATGCCCTGCGGATACTGCACGCTCACCAGCGTCGCGCCGCCGAAATCCTCCAGCTGCATCAGCTCGCGCGCCTTCTCGTTAGCCGGGAAGAACATCTTCTTGAAGCCCACCATCACCGTTTTCCCGGTCTCCCGGGAGAGGCTCTGCAGCTTGCTGATCTCCTCGCAGGAGGCGGCAGGAGGCTTCTCGATCCATACGTGCACCCCGGCGCGGAGGCACTCCGAGGCGATGACCGGATAAAGCGGGCGGCCATCGGCGCCGTAGCCGGTAACCACGAAGACCGCGTCCAGGTCTTCCTTCTCCAGCATCTCGCGGTAGTCCGTGTAGGAACTCTCCGCCCCGAATCGCTCCGCAAATGCGCGGGCGCGCTCTCCGTCCAGGTCGCACGTTGCTGCCAGCCGCACCGGGGTGAACTGGAAAGTGGGATAGATGTTGCGGAAGGCGTGTGAGCCACACCCGATGAAACCGGCCCGGATCTCCGGCCGGTCTTCCAGACGCCCGTGAAAGCCGATCCTCACAGCGCAGGCTCCCCGG
>JBBFLP010000238.1:0-1422 GCA_037478975.1 Armatimonadota bacterium | reverse complement strand
GGCATTCCCAGACGTCCCGCGATGCGCGTGGTCAGGTCGCGCACGTAGAACCCCGGCCAGGGTCTGCGCACCTTGCCGTACTGCTCGATCTCCCTGACCACCCAGCGCACCGTGGACACCGGCGTGGCGAACCCGATGCCCTGGGCCTCAGAGATGATGGCGGTATTCAGGCCGATGACCTGCCCCCTGAGGTTGCATAGCGGTCCGCCCGAGTTGCCCGGATTGATGGCGGCGTCCGTCTGGATCATGTTCTGCAGAATGGTGCCCCCGGGGCTTTTCAGCGTGCGCCCGGTGGCGCTGACCACCCCCACCGTCACCGTGTTCTTGAAGCCGAACGGATTGCCGATGGCCACCACCCAGCTTCCAATGACCGGGGCATCCGATGAAGCCAGAGTCGCCTGCGGCAGATTCTTCCCCTCGATTTTCAGCAGCGCCAGATCGCTGGGTGGGTCACTTCCCAGCACCTGAGCCTCGAAGGCCTGCTTGTCGGGGAGGGTGACGGTGATGCGGGACGCCCCCTGAATAACGTGGTGGTTGGTGAGCACCAGCCCCCTCGCACCGTCAATGATGACGCCGGAGCCCTGACCGGAAGGTACCTCCTCGGCCTGAGGCTCACCGAAGAATCCCCAGAAGTCGCCGAAGGTGAAGCGGTATCGCCGGGCGGTGGTATCTATGTTCACCACCGCCGGGCCCACCCGGCGCACCGCCTCGATGACCGGGCTGCGCTCATCCGGCGCATCCACGCCGGTGCCTGCGGCTCCCTGGACCGGCGTGATGGCGGGTCCGCTGACCGTCCAGACCTCCGGAGCCTTCGGACGCCCCCCTGCCAGCCTCGCGCCCAGAAAGCCTCCCGCCGCAGAAAGGCCGAACACCGCGGCGAGCAGGAGCAGAATATGCCGTCTAGCCATGACTGTCCCCGATCATACCTCCCCTGATAAGAGCAGTTAGCACGCGGCGCTGTTTTCCGCAAGCAGAGCCGCGCAAACCCTCCGCTTGCGGCGGCCGCCGTTCGCCGCTACCATGACCGGTGGCCGGGGCGGCCAGATTCCGCCCCGCAAGACTTCGAGGAGCGAACACCAGAGCTTGACCAGAGAAGAGATCGCGGAGATCGAGCAGGCGCCGGTGATCGGCGTGCTGAGCTACCAGGGTGATGTGCGGGAGCACCTGGCGGCTGCCGAGGCGGCAGGGGCAAGGGCGGTGCCCGTGAACCGGCCGGAGCAGTTGCGGGAGTTGGCCGGGCTCATCATTCCGGGTGGAGAAAGCACCACCATCGGCAAATTGATGACCCACTTCGGGATGGACCAGGCCATCCGTGAGCGCTACGAACAGGGCATGGCGCTGTTCGGAACATGCGCTGGGCTCATCCTGATGGCGCGCGAGATTGAGGGGAGCGATCAGCCCCGCCTTGGCCTGATGGACATT
>JBBFLP010000237.1:0-4917 GCA_037478975.1 Armatimonadota bacterium | reverse complement strand
TGTATCCTCTGGTGATGCTGCTGCGCGTCCTCAGCGCCCAGGCCATTGTTCTGCTCCTGGTGCGCTGAAAGGTTGGCCGCCGCCTAGAATGCGGTCTGCAACTGCATCAGCACGGCGTCGTTCCGTATGTCGCGGCCCTGTTCGTCATTCTTTTCGTAGTTGATCTGGAAGCGGGTTGCCCCGTCGGAAGAGATTGCGCGCGTCCAGCCCAACGTCCAGCAGGCGGTGGCATCGGAGGCGGTTGAACGGTCCGCGTCAAGGTAGCTGTATCGCAGCGCAGCCGAGGAGCCGCGCCCGATGTCCGTCACGGCCGTGGCATACCATCCCAGTTTCCTGCGCGTCCCGTCTCGCCCTTCGATGTACTCGGCCTGCAGCTTCCAGCGGTCGGCCTGATAGATCAACTCCAGTCCCGTGCGGTCGTGCCGGTTTCGGGCGGAGCCTGTCGCACCATCGTAGATGGCTGCTCCCAGATGCAGGGGCTTGACGGGTCGCCACGTCAGCCGGGCGGCTATGTCCTTGCGGTCATTGTCATCGCCGGTGTTGATGCCCGCGCCGTTGAAGATGCCCAGCCAGTATTCTACTTCGGCGCCCTTCGATGCCCCGCTGACCATTACGCCGGCGTCCCGACCCTGGGCTCCCAGGTCGCGTCCTGGCACAAGCGACTCGGTGACCGGGCTGCGGTTGATCAACTCCAACCGGGTGCTGGACTGAAGGTTCTCCACTCCGAACGGGATCTTGAACTGCCCGGCCTGAAGACGGACACCCGAGGGCAGGCGATAGCCGATGATGGCGTCCAGCAGCTGGGCCCGTCCCACATTCGCTGTGGATGTGGTGAGTGGAGGTCCCGCCGAGACTCCCGTCACGGCGCGCCGCGACCCCGCGAGATCCCATTGAAGTTTCCAGTCCAGCGCCGGCAAGGGAGTCCCTTCCAGCGAGACGCGCGCCCGGCGGATGTCCCCGCCATCATTGAACCCATCGGCTTCCGAATGCTGATAGCGCGCCTGAATGTAGCCGCTGACCTTGACCGGTGTCTTTGCCGTCACCGTAGCGCCTGACTTGGCGGCGGCTGCCGTCTGCTCCTTTCGAGCAGCGGCGATCTCCGCCCGGAGCTCTTCGGCGTCCTGCGCCGTGATGATCTGCTTCTTCAGCAGATGCTCGATCACGATGTCCACCGGATCCCTGGGAGCGGCCGCCTGCGCCCCCGTCATTCCTGCAGCCAGTGCCGCCGCGATCAGTATCAGAGTTCTCAATTCCGGCCTCCTCCTGGCCTGTGTACTTGCCCGCCGCGCGGTGCGCCCCGCCGGCCGGTCTGTTCCGGATATCGGATGGCGGGCACGATGTTCTGGAGGGAGGGTCGCTGAATGTCGCAAGAATCCGGCGGTAGGCCGGAAGGTCTGCATCGGTTCATGGCCTCTTGAAGCCCGCTTCGCCGCGTGGTATACTGCCGCGGCGGACCGGCCCGCTGTAAATGACGGTCCCCTGTCCGGCCGCTCTCTGCGCGTAAATCCCTTCACCGGCGGCCGGTACAGCCGGTCACAACCAGACATCGGAGGCAGTCCCGGGCTATGAAGGCCATACTCACGAAGAAGAATCTGCTCGAAGGCATCCGCACCGCATCGCACGCCATCAGCGGGCGCACCGCTCTTCCCATTCTGGGGCACGTGCTGCTTTCGAGCGAAGAGACCACCATCCGGGTCTCCGCGACAGACCATCAGATCGGTGTCTCCACCGTCATCCCGGCTCAGGTTCTGGCGCCGGGGGAACTGACGCTGCCGGCGTCGGTGGCCGCGGAGATCGTGGGCGCGTTTCCGGAGGCAGATGTGATTCTGGAATCCGACGATACCAACAACCAGGTGCGCCTTCGCTGCCCGCCGGCGGAGTTCAACCTGGTGGGACTCCCCCCGGGCGATTTCCCCGGCCTGCCGGAGGTGCCGGATGATGTCTGGTTCGAGATGGACGCAAAGCAGCTCCGGGCGGGTCTCAAGCGCACGGTGTTCGCCTGCTCTACAGATGAGCTCCGCACCATCCTGCTGGGCGTGCTGTTCAACTTCCAGGGCGACACGCTGAAGCTGGTGGCCACGGACACCCACCGGCTGGCTGTGGACACCCGAATGGTGCCCGCCGGCGACGGTCAGGCAAGCGCGGTGGTTCCGCAGAGGGCGGTCAGCGAGCTTCTGAAGATCATGCCGGACGAGGGGACGGTTCGCGTTCATATCTCGGAGCGTCAGATCATGTTCCGGCTGCCCGAGGCGACGCTGGTAGCTGCGCTCATCGAGGGTCAATTTCCCAACTACGAACGCGTCATCCCCGCCGATTTCGACAAAAGGTGGGTCATGCCCACGGAGCTGCTGACGGGCGCTGTGCGGCGTGCCAGCATCGTAGCCAGACAGGACATGCAGCGGGTCGTGTTCCGCTCACGGGGGGAGAAGGTGGCGGTTTCGGCCCGCGCCGGAGCCATCGGGCAGGCTTACGAAGAGGTGGAGGCGGTCCGGGAGGGCGACGATCTGGAGATTGCCTTCAACTGTGGTTATCTGATGGACGTGCTGAATGTTGTTGAGACTGACGGCGTGGCGTTTGAGATGTCTCAGTCGCTCTCGCCGGCCGTGCTGAGGCCGGTGGGACAGGATGACTATCTGTGCGTCGTCATGCCAATGCAGGTGCAGGAGGCAGGTCTCTCCGATTACTGATTCCGGGCCCGTCCCTCACGGCATTTTGCGGCCGCGCCGGGCATACCACTGTTCGCGCGCGGCCTTCGCTTCTTCCACCAGGCGTTTCACCTCTGCATAGGCGCGTTCGTTCACCAGCGCTGCAGCCTGCTTCCTGTCCTCCATCTCGTAGAGGTCGTCCAGTTTGAGCGGCGGGCCGAAGTGCACCTCGATATGGCTGCGCCGCAGGCGCTTGCTGTGAGGGCGAAGCATCTCATAGGTTCCCGCGAAGCCGCACGGCACCACGGGAGCCCTGCTCCGCAGAGCGATCAGACCCAGCCCTGGCTGAAACGGTTGCAGCTCGCCGGTCTCGCTGCGGTGTCCTTCCGGAAAGATGCCCACCATCCATCCGCGCTCCAGGATCTCGAAGGTGGTTCTCAGCGCCTCCCGGTCAGCGGTTCCCTGCCGCACAGGATAGGACTCCAACTTCCTGCACACCCAAGCCAGCAGCCGGTTGCCGGTGAAGAGCTCCGCCTTGCCCATATAGGCCACCGTCCGGCGGACGGCGCTGCCCATCAGAGGCGGGTCCAGGTAGCTGATATGGTTGCTGATGATGATGACCGGTCCTTCCGGCGGGATGTGCTCCAGTCCCACGATCCGCCAGGTTCCCATAACGCGGAAGAAGAGACGGAAGAACCCGCGGATGGTCACATAGACGATGTTCGGCTCAAAGAGTCGCGTCAACATACCAGGCAACGATTCTGTCCACCACCTCATCCGGTGTCAGATGGTCGGTTTCGAGGATGTATGCGTCCGGGGCGGGCTGAAGAGGGGAGATGGCCCGTGTGCTGTCGCGAGCGTCCCGCTCCAGGATCTCTGCCAGCACCTCTTCCTCCGATACCATCTGGTTCTGCTTCTGAAAGTCCCGCACTCGCCTGCGGGCACGCTCCCGGGGGGAGGCCGTCAGGAAGACCTTCACCGTGGCATCCGGGAACACCACTGTTCCCATATCCCTCCCTTCGGCCACGGTGTTCCGGCCCTCAGCGATGCTCCTTTGCAGATCCACCAGGCGGGCACGCACCTCAGGCACGGCCGAGACGGGGGACGATGCCCGGGACACCTCCGGAGTCCGGATGAACTCGGTCACGTCCTCTCCATCGGCGAACACGCGGGTGGCTCCGTCCTCTTCCCGGATCTCCACCCGGATGTCGCCGGCCAGTGCCGCCAGCGCCTGCGCGTCCGTGGGAGACACGCCCCTGCGAAGGACCGCGGCGGCGAAGGCGCGGTAGGTGCTTCCCGAATCCAGATGAAACCATCCCAGCCGCTTCGCGAGCATCCCGGCCACTGTGCTCTTGCCCGCTCCTGCGGGCCCATCTATGGTGATGACGTGGCAGGAATGGTCGGGGGCGGGAGGCCTCATCGCGTGACGCTCTCCAGCATCTCCAGGAAACCGGGGAACGACGTATTCACGCAGCCCACATCCTGCACCTCCGTCACGCCCGGGATGCAGCGGGCAGCGATGGCTGCCATCATCGCGATGCGATGGTCCCCGAACGACTGGACTGCCGCTCCTCGCAAAGAGGCCCCACCCCGGATGATCAGGCCGTCAGGAGTGCGGCGGACGTCTGCGCCCAGCGCCGAAAGCGTCGAGGTCACGGTGGCCAGCCGGTCCGACTCCTTGACGGCCAGCTCCTGGGCGTCCCGGATCACCGTCTCGCCTTCCGCAAAGCAGGCGGCCAGGGCCAGCACCGGCACTTCGTCCACCATCCGGGGGATAAGCGACCCCCCGAACTCGCTGCCTTTCAGGGAACTGTGCCGCACCACGAGCGTGCCGGCTGGCTCGCCGGAGACCTCACTTTCCTCCAGGACCGAAATGTCCGCGCCCATCGCCCGGAGCGCGTCCAGCAGGCCTGTGCGGGTGGGGTTCAGGCCGACGTTGGTGATGCGCAACTCGGACCCGGGGCAGATCAGCGCTCCCACGATAAAAAACGCCGCGGAGGAGATGTCTCCGGGAACGTGCACGGGCTGTCCCTTCAGCCGCGACCCCGGCTTCAGAGTGACGCTCAGGTCCTCGCAGATGATCTGCGCTCCGAACGAGCGCAACATCCTTTCGGAATGGTCGCGTGACAGCGAGGGCTCCTTGACCACGGTCTCACCCTCAGCAAAGAGTCCGGCCAGCAGAAGAGCGGACTTGACCTGAGCGCTGGCCACCGGGCTTTCGAACTCGATCCCCTGAAGTCCCCCCCCCCGGATGGCCAGCGGCGCGAGATCC
>JBBFLP010000236.1:0-4923 GCA_037478975.1 Armatimonadota bacterium | reverse complement strand
TTTCTTCCACGCCCGCTCCCGGGTTCCTGCCCGCAGAAATGGGGTTGCAGGGAACGGGGAGGTGGAAGACGAACTCCGGGAATGCGTGCGGAATTGAGGGTTCGTGCGCTCAGGGAGAGTTTCATGACATCAAGAGAGCGTGTGCAGAAGGTGCTGTCCGGTCAGTTGCCGGACCGGCTGCCTTTCAACTTCTGGATGGACCGGGACCGGATGGCGGAGCTGGACCGCCGCTACGGCGCGGATTTCCGCCTGACGCACTACGGGGCCGACGTCATCGAGGGTTTCATCCTGCTGAACTTCTGGCCCGGGCTCAGCGCGAAGACCGTGGACGACGGCAAGACTGTCTGGCAGGTGGAGCCGATGGTCCAGGACATCTGCGAGGCGGTGGACCATCCGATGCCGGATCCCGCCGACGAAGCCGTATATTCGGATCTGCGGCAGAAGCGCGCACAGTGGCCGGACAAGGCCATTTTCGCCCTCACCGGAGGTCCCTTCAGCGTTCTGGAGCCGCTGCGTCTGGCGGAGAACGTCTTCTATGACGTCATTGACCATCCGGATGCCGTGCATGCCATCCTGAAGCGGGCAGAGGAGGTGTTCACGGAGGCCGCCCGGCGCGCTTGCGCGGAGGACATTGACGTGCTCTACATCGCCCATGACATCTGCAGCCGCAACGGAGCCATGATGTCCCCGGATATGCTGCGCGAGTTCCACTTCGACTACCTGCGCGGAATGGTGGAGGCCGCTCACGCCGCCGGCAAGAAGGTTTTCCATCACACGGACGGCTATGTGATGGATATCCTGGACCTGTTCATCGAATATGGCTTCGATGGCATCAATCCGCTGGAGCCAAGGTATCACGACTCTGAGGAATTCGTGCGGCGCTCCGGTGGGCGGCTAATGGTCTACGGCGGAGGGGACAACTGCAACATCATCCCGGACGGCACGCCGGAGGAGGTGCGCGCCCACGTCAGGCGTCAGTTCGAGGTGCTGGGAGCTAACGGCGGATACATCTTCAGCACGCACGATATTCCCTCGCACTGCCCGGACGAGAACCTGGACGCAATGGTGGAGGCCATCAAGGACTGCCTCTACTGATCGCCATTTCACAGCGTCCTGGGATTTGCGGCAACCCGGCAAGGAGAACCCCGGGACGGCGGCGAACCCTGTTGCTGGCCTGACACATTACCGGGTGCGGGCGGCGCCCGGATGGAGGATTCGATTATGTCCAGAAGAATCAGCCGCCGCAGTCTGTTGAAGGGGGCTGCGGCTGGCGGGGCGGGGTTCCTGTTCCTGAGGGACAGCCGGCTGGCGTTCGGCTATGAGGCGAACGGCAAACTGAATGTGGCCTGCATCGGCTGCGGAGGACGCGGCGGCGGGAACATTGACGGGGTGGCGAGCGAGAACATCGTGGCCCTCTGCGATGTGGACGAGAACCAGGCGAAAGGAAAGCGCGAACAGTTTCCGAACGCACGGTTCTTCACGGATTTCCGGGTGATGCTGGACCGCATGGGCCGCGAAATAGACGCCGTCGTGGTGAGCACCCCGGACCACACCCACGCGGTGGCGGCGGCAATGGCGCTGCGGATGGGCAAGCACGTCTACTGCGAGAAGCCTCTGACCCACACCATCCACGAGGCGCGCGTCCTGCGGGACCTGGCCCGGAAGGCGGGCGTGGCCACCCAGATGGGCAACCAGGGTACGGCATCCAGCGGGATGCGCGAGTCCGTTGAGGTTCTGCGGGCCGGTGCGATCGGGCAGGTGTACGAGATCCACGTGTGGTCAAACCGTCCGGTCTGGCCGCAGGGGATCGAGCGGCCGAAGGACACTCCCCCCGTTCCGGCCGGCCTCCACTGGGATCTGTGGCTGGGCCCGATGCCATCGCGGCCGTATCACCCGGCCTATCATCCGTTCAACTGGCGGGGGTGGAAGGACTTCGGGACGGGCGCCATTGGCGACATGGGCTGCCACACGGTGAACATGCCGTTCATGGCTCTGGACCTGCGGGATCCCATCGCCGTGGAGGCGGAGGCGTTCGAGGGGACGGACGAAACGTATCCCAAGCGCTCCATCGTGCGTTACAGTTTCGGTCCTCGCGGCAGCCTGCGCTCCCTGCGGATGTTCTGGTATGACGGCGGGTTGAAGCCCTCCCCGGACCTTCTGTTCGGGAGGGAGCTGCCGGGCAGCGGAGTGGTGCTGGTGGGCGAGAAGGGGTTGATGTTCTCTCCGGACGACTACGGCGGACAGTACGAGCTGCTTCCGGTGGAGCGTTTTACCGACTTCAAGAAGCCCGCGCCTTCGCTGCCGCGATCGCCGGGGCATCACGCGGAGTGGATCCGGGCCTGCAAAGGCGGGGAACCGGCGATGTCCAACTTCGACTACGCAGCCGCTCTTACGGAGACCATGCTACTGGGGAATCTGGCGGTGCTGGTGGGAGAACCTATCTACTGGGACAGCGCCAACTGCCGCGCCATCAACTGCCCGAAAGCCGACTACTACGTCAACATGCCTTACCGGAAGGGCTGGCGACTGTAGGACCGCACTGAAACGCATCTGTTCCGGGCCCGGGACGGCGCTGCCGTCCGGGGCCCGCCGTTTATGGCCCGCCCTCGCCGCGTTGACAGGCGAACGGCCGTCTTCTAGAATGCCCACAAACCCGGCGGTGCGAGGGGGAGAGCGCCGGGGACAGGGAGGAGTCGCCGCGGAAATGCTGGATGCCGGTCTGGCCACGCGTCTGTTTTTCGTCCTGTTGCTGGTGGTGGCGCTGTCGTCCTGCGCGACAGCTGCGCGCGTTGTGTTTCACGAGCAATCCGGATCGCCGTTTTCCAGGACGCTGAAGGAGCGCCTGGCGCAGGCGGGCTTCGAGGTCCGGACCGCGGGGAATGCGGACCTGGCCGGCGCGATCGCTTCCAGCCCGGACCTGGTGGCGCTACCTGATGCCCGGCGGGTTCCCGCAGTCGCGGTGGAGGGTCTGGCATCCTACCTGCGCTCGGGCGGACGGCTGCTGGCGGTGGGCGCGCCGGCGCTCTCAGAGATGCTGGTGGAATACGAAGAGCGCTGGATGACCGTTCAGGAGGCCAGGGATCGAGTGCGCCAGAGGCCGCCGGACCGCGTGTTGTTCCAGTTCCGTCCAGGTGATGAAAAGAACTGGACCCGCTCCACCAATCATCCCGAATTCGAGGAGCGTCTGAGCGTCTTCGAGGGTGCGCTGGCCGGTTTCGTGGCGGACATTGACGGTTGGAACACCTACGATGCGCCGCCCCTGGAGGATCCGTTCGCCGGAGGACACACACTCACGGTCTTCGAGGCGATGGGAGACGCCAACACCCCGCGGCTATGGCTGGAGTGGCGGGAAAAGGACGGCTCCCGGTGGATGGCCGAGGTTCCCCTGCAGGAGAGATGGAAGCGCTACGTGCTGGAGCCCGCGGACTTCCGCTTCTGGGGACACGGCTCGCCACAGGGGCGGGGCGGACCGGGTGACCGCTTCAACCCGGCAAACGCCGCATCTCTGCACATCGGGCTGGCCGAGAACTTCGGCCGATTGCCCCGCGGGCGTCATATCTGGTGGGTGCGGAATATCGGCGTTTCGCGCGACCCTGCGCTTGCTGCGGCCATTGAGCTCCCCCGGTTGGAGACCTTCTCGCCTTCCTACAAGACCTATCCGATGCGGGACGTGCACCGGCTCGCCGCCCGTACGGATCAGTCACCGGTGGAACGCTCATTCTCTCTGGAGGGGCGTTTGCAGGGGGCGATGCCCGTCTGGCGGCCCCGCGGGCTGGGGTGTGTTCCCGGCCAGCATCCGCCGATGAGGTTCATCCCGCTGGCGGATGCCTTCGACCATCACGGACACTGGAGAGGGACGGCAGCCTGGCTGCTGCTGAACTTCGAGGGTGAGTTCGCCGGATCGGCGCTCGCCTGCATCGGACTGGATCCCTCTACCCTGCAAAATGATGCCATCGGACGGCTGGCGGACCTGGCTGTTAAGATGGCCTCTAGACTCGCCTCCAGGCCTTTTCTCCGGAACGGGGGAGCCACGGTGTTTGCCGCAAAGCCCGGCGAGACGCTAGAACTGGGTGCTTCGGCGTTCAACCCCGCTTCCGGCCCGGCCCGCGTTTCGGTGACTTTCAGCCTGCTTCAGGAAGGCAAAGAGCGGCCTCTGGCACGCGCTGAGGAACGTACACTCCCGCCCGGGGAGGCTGCTGTATGGGAGGGGCTCTCGGCCACGCTGCAGGCTGTGGCCGGGCCCGCGAGGCTGGTAACGCGGCTTTCTCAGGACGGAGAGGTGGTTGACGAGATCTCCCAGCCCATCACGGTCAGGACGGAGCAGCAGGCGGAAGAATTCGTCCGCGTCGAGGGCGGCCAGTTTGTCTACCGGGGGCAGCCATTCTTCGCGAATGGAGTCAACTACTGGCCGCGCTCATCCATCGGGCTGGAGCCGCGCGCCTATCATCTGGGCTGGCTGCTTCCGTGGAGCTACGATCCGGAGGTAGTCGAGCGGGATCTGGTGGAGCTTGAAGCCCTGCGGGTCAACCTTGTGAGCATCCAGTATATGGATCCGCGGAAGGCGCCGCAGATGGTAGATTTTCTGGAGCGGTGCCGCACGCACCGGATTTTCGTAAATGTGTTCGTGGCGGGGGCGCATCCGCTGACGCCGAACTTCGAGGTGCTCAGACGTCTGGTCCTGGATGCCGGTCTGCCTGAAAGCGACCGGATCTTTGCTTACGATCTGGCATGGGAGCCGAACCTGGGCCGCGAGGACAGGCGTGCGCAGTGGGATCCATCGTGGCGGGAGTGGCTGGAGGAGCAATATGGCTCGGTGGAGCGAGCGGAACGCATCTGGGGTCATCCTGTCCGCCGCGACGCAGCCGGGCAGCCCACAGGACCGTCGGACGAGCAGCTCACCACGGACGGCCCCTGGCGGCCGAT
>JBBFLP010000235.1:0-4939 GCA_037478975.1 Armatimonadota bacterium | reverse complement strand
CTGCTCTGCGGCGCGCTGGAAGTCTCGCGCCGGGACGCGGTATACGCCGAAGCGTGTTCCGTGGCGGCAGAGCTGGCTATTCTCCGCGGTTGACAACCGGACTTCCGGCTGCTCTCAGACCCGGAGCGTCTCTCCCTCGCGCGTGTAGTTCTGCGGTAGGCCTGTCGGTTTGCCCAGAACGTCCGCGTCCAGGTCCAGGAATGAAAACGCTCCGGTCCCGCAGGCGAGGTGAACGGCTGCTCCGATGCCCACCGGTGACTCCAGCATGCATCCCAGCATCAGCTGAACACCGGCTGCGCGGCACATGGCGATGATGTCCAGCGCGCCGGTAAAGCCCGCCTTCATCAGCTTGATGTTCACGCCATCTACCGCGTCCGCCTTCAGAAGTTCCATCACTGAGGCCGGGTCGCGGGCGGATTCATCCGCGAACACTGGCGGTGCGATCTTCTCCCGGCAGTAGCGTAGACCCTGGATATCCTCCTTGGCCACCGGCTGCTCCACCAGCTCCAGATGGATCCCCAGGTCCTCCAGCTTCTTCACGAACACCACCGCGTCGTCCGGTTCGAACCCCTGATTGGCGTCAATGCGCAGACGCGCCTGCGGGGCTCCCAGATGGATCTGGCGCACCCGTTCCAGATCCTCCGTGCGATCCGGCCCTCCCACCTTTATCTTCAGAGAACGGTAGGTGGCCGCAGCCTCGCGCGCCAGCTCGAACGCCTGCTTCGGCGGCACAATGGGAATGGTCAGGTCGGAGACCACTGAGTCCTGAACCCCTCCGAAGAACTCCGCCATCTTCAGGGAGCGCACCTTGCAGAACAGGTCCACTATGGCGATCTCCAGACCCGCGCAGGCGGTCAGTTTGCCGGGCAGAAGCTGGCGGGCGTCCTGGCAGAACGCCCGCCAGCGGGAAACCTCCCGTCCCGTCAACTGCTCCGCGGCGCGCTGTATGCTCTGCAGTACGCTCTGAGTGTTCTCGCCGGTCACATACTCCGCCGGGGTGGCTTCCCCCTGCCCCACCGTCCCGTCATCGGCGGTGATGACCACGTGGATGGCGCGGGAGACCTCCGTGCGGCTCTTCGCGGTCTCGAAGACAACTTTCTGGGGGATCTCCACGATCCTGGCTTCGATGGACTTGACTGCCGGCATTAGGCGCGCTTCCTTCCCGTTCTTCGCCGCTTCCCAAGCGGACGTCTCAGTATTCGATGCTCTCCTGCGGAATGCCTCCACCGGTTGTGGCCTGCGGCGCCTTTGCCGGAGCCGGGTCGGGCTTTGAAGGATAGCGGTCCTTCGCCTCCGGCAGCGGTGGGAACGGCTTGTGCGGTTCTGTCTGATACCAGAACGCCACCGTGGAGTAGTCTTCGTCCCGTTCGTTATGGATGCCGTGACGCATCGTCATCACAAAGCTCTTCTTGAACGGGATGGGATCCTCGATGTGGAAACGGTAGAACGAGTTATCCGCCCCCACCGGCTTGTCCGCCGACTCATACAGCGGCGAGCCAAAACGAAGGCCGTTCTCGCCCTTTCCGAAGCTCCATCCCTGTCCGAAGTAGTCCTCCTGTCCCGTTCCGGGGATCTCGCGTCCGTCCACGATGAAGCGCTCGCCCCCGTCACCCCACCAGCCTTCTGAGTTGGTGCGGTTGTAGTAGAAGAGTCCCACAAAATGCCCCCTGCCTTCCGCCTCCAGGATGGTGTAATCCCCGCCGGATGTGGGTTTCGCCTGACGGTACTGGGCGTGGAAGTAGAGGGTGTCCTCAGGGAGCGAATCCACCTTCTTGTAGTTGATGTGATAAAACAGCCGTCGCAGTTCGTGATCCGGGCTGTTGTGGAATGTGATGCGGCAGCGCTTGCGGAACGGCATGGGGAAGAAGCAGTTGTATCCTCGCTGATTTCCCGTCTCGAACGGCAGGGACCGGACCGTGTAATACTTTCCGTGCCCCAGCCCGAAGAACTCGCCGATGGGAACCTCCACGCTGGGCTCCTCCTCGTCGTCCCAGTAGATCCGCAGCACGCAATCCTTCAGCACGTAGTCGCGTTGGCGCGAGAGCGTGAACCAGATGTGGCTGATGATACCCGGCCCCTCGATGTTCGCGATCTCCCGCCACTCGCCAGGCTTCATAATGTCCGTGCCGTCCGGCCCGGCCGTGGGATTGCTGACGATCCTGTAAAACTCGTAGTCGCGCGCGCGATACATATCCGCCAGTAGAACTTCTCGGTCCAGTTCTGCACCTCCTGATGCCGTCGCCAGTGCCAGCGTAGCCAGAGCGCACAGCGCGGCGGTCATGGAATACGCCATAATCAAGGGTCTCCCTCCGGTCCCGGCGCTGGTTTCCTTGGATGTGCCGCGCCGGCAAGCCGGGGGTATGATGGACTTCCGGAAGAGGATAAGTCAATTCCGTCCGCAGGCAGGAGGGGATGTCCTGTTGCGGCGAACGGGATTGCCGAGCCTTTGCGGCCATTCCTCAGGAGCGTGTTGATGCGGATAGAGAGACAACCCGATTTTCAGGAGTTTCTGAAAGCACTCTGGCGGAAGGGCAGGCCAGCCCGCCTGCCCTTCTACGAGCATCTGGCCAGCCCGGGCTTCATCGCGGCGCGTACCGGCGTGCCGTTCGATCGGATGACCTACGACAGCCCCGGCTACTGGGAGACCTATGTGGATTTCTGGATGGGGATGGGCTTCGACTGCGTCCCGATGGAGATCCCGTTGAACTGCCCGTTGAACGAAAGCGCAGGCGGGGCCACGGAGGGCAGTGAGGCCTGGGCGATGTTCACGGACCGGGAGGGTTACGAGCGGTATCCCTGGCCGGATGAGTCCAATCCCATCGAATTCCGCCACTTCGACACCGTTGCCGCGCTGCTCCCCGAGGGGGCGAAGATTGTCGGGGGCGTCTGCATGGGACCGTATGAATGGGTCTCCCACCTTATGGGCACCGTGGGCCTCTCCTACGCTCTGGCCGACGACCCGGACCTGGTGCGTGAGGTGTTCCAGCGAGTGGGCAGGCTGCATCTGAGCGCGGTGCGCCAGCTGGCCACGCATCCGGCCATCGGAGCGCTGCGTCAGGGCGATGATCTGGGCTACAAGACCTCCACTTTCCTCAGCCCGCCCCAGCTGCGCGAGATGGTCTTCCCCATCTACGCCGGGATGGCGGAGGCCGCTCATGCCCACTCCAAACCCTTCATCCTGCACTCGTGCGGGAATCTGGCGGAGGTCTATGAAGACCTTATCGAGACGTGTCACATAGACGCCAAGCACTCCTTCGAGGACGTCATCATGCCCGTTACGGAGTTCAAGCGTCTGTACGGGAACCGCATTACCCCGCTTGGCGGGCTGGATGTGGATGTCATCTGCCGATCCTCGGAGGATGAGCTGCGCGCCTATACTCGCCGGCTGGTGGAGGAATGCTTCAGCGACGGATGGTGGGCGCTTGGCACCGGCAACTCGCTGACGGATTACATGCCCGTGGAGAACTATCTCATCGTCCTGGACGAAGGACTCAAGGTAACGGGCGGAAAGGGCTGAGGCTGGGCGGATGATTATCAACGGCATAGAGCTGGATCCGGCGCGTTGCCCTGCTGTGCTGGACACGCTGACGTGGGACGCGGACGCAGCCGTGCAGGCACTCTCGGAGGCGCGGCAGGACCTGGAATCGCTGCAGGCGGCCGCCCTGGGAAGCGGGATGGATCCGGAGCGATTCAAGCAGCGAGTGCGCGAGATGCCTACGCGCAGCCTGACGTTCTTTCCCGATTCCCTGGTCATCCGGGACACCCGGGCGTATCTTATGGTGGGGTTGCCGGACGCTCAACGGGTGCTGCTGTCTGCCACGATCGGCCGCTCGTTGCCTCCTTTGCCCGTAATTGCCGAGTTGAGCGCCGGACTGGCGCGCGCGGCCGTTTCCCCTGTGGATGCGGAGTCGCTTCAGGCGTTCATCCGCAATGTGGCGCCGGAGATGGGGCCGCGCCCGGCCGGGAGTGTCCCTCGCCTGGGCATCGGTTGCCGTCAGACGATCACCGTCTGGCCGGGAGTCTTTCAGGCACTGGAGAGGCTGGGAGGATGCGCGGAGGTCATTCAGAACTCCGCGTTCCGGGAGCTGGCGCCAAAGGATTTCATTCTGGCTCCTCCCTCAGGGGAGGCTGCCTTCCTTCCGGGGCACGGCAGCGTGAGCGTCGGCCATACTGGGTCGTCCATCGAAGGACTGTGGGTGGCAGGTGTGGCCGCAGCTGTGGAGCGCGGGTTCCGCGGTCATTACGGGGCGGATCTGGACCATATCCCGGTGCGCGGCCTGGACGAGGAATCGCTTCAGAATGCGAAGCATCTGGTGGAGTGCGGAAGGCGCTACACGTTCTTCACCGTGGATGCTTCGCCGCTCTTTCATCCTGAGGCTGCGGATCCGGCGGGGCGCTTCGGCGATGCGGTAGAGGCGGCCGTGGCACTCTACGAGCATATCGCATCGGTGAAGGGAAGCGAGGAGTTCGACTTCGAATTCTCTATGGACGAGGGACCGTCGCTGACCACGCCGGAGGAGCAGGAGTTCGTTCTGGAAAGCCTGACCCGGAGGGGTGTCAAGGTGGCCTTTGTGGCTCCCAATGTGGGCTTCGAGAAGCGCCGCGACTATCGCCTGCCCGACGGGCTCGAGGGTCTTGAAAAGCGTGTGCGCCGGCTGGCGGAGCAGGCTGCGGATTACGGCGCGCTCCTTGATTTCCACTCCGGGAGCGATAAGTCTCCGGCCACTTATCAGACCATCTCGCGGGCGTGCGGCGGGAAGCTCAAGCTCAAGGTCTCGGGCATCCTGCAGCTCA
The DNA here is from genome assembly GCA_037478975.1 of Armatimonadota bacterium. Lineage (GTDB taxonomy): Bacteria > Armatimonadota > UBA5829 > DSUL01 > DSUL01 > CALCJH01. The sequence continues at coordinate 145 of JBBFLP010000235.1, read as the reverse complement.
TTCTGGCGGAGGTGATGGAGGACCTTGCGCCGGAGATGCTTCGAGAGTGGTGGGAATGGACCCTGGAGACTGCGCGGCAGGAGGAAAGGCAGGGCAGCGATGTGGCCCGGCAGTATCTTGCGGAGCTCGACGAGCGCCGGCGGCG
>JBBFLP010000234.1:0-4957 GCA_037478975.1 Armatimonadota bacterium | reverse complement strand
GGACGTTCCTATACCCTCCGGAAGTGGCTATTCTACGGCTGGGCGGTGGAGAACGTTCAGAAGCTGGGCACGGATGGCATCTACTTCGACGGATGGCAGTCGGGCCAGATGGGCTGCTGGAATCCGCATCACGGTTGCGGATGGGTGGATGAAGAAGGCCGCAGGCACCTGACGGTGCCTGTGCTGGAGGGCCGCGAGTTCAATCAGCGGATGTGCCTTTTTCTTGAAGACCACGTCAAAGCACCGCACTTTCTGGCAGAAGGAGCACCGGAACGGCCGGGCTTCCCTCGATACCATTACTGGATTCACTCGTGGGAGTTCGTCCCGTCTGTGATGGGCTATGCCACAGAGTGGCTGACCGGGGAGTTCACCGGTTACCCCCAGACAGGTACCAGCACATTTGATCCGGCAGGGTCCTTTGCGGACTGCGTTGGGCTGGACTTCTTCCGCACCCGAGGGCTTTCCACCAACTACGGCGTCACCAACATGTGGCTTCCCATGATCTGGGAGGACGAGGAGGAGCTAAAACGGGACCATCAGACAATCATGGCGCTCGCCTGGTTCCTCCCGCACGGCGTTCCAATCGGAGGTGCGAGCTATCTGAACCGCCAGACTTTGATGGAAGTGCTGGACGTCCTCTACCGCTACAACCACCGCCACGCCGAGTTCACGCCAGGATGGCGCGCAAATCCGTTCTGGACGATTGAGAGTCCCAAGCTCCGCGAAGTGATGGTGGCCACCTGGAAGACCAGGGGACAGGACCGGCTGCTGGCTGTTGTTTCCAACCTGCAGCTGAACAAGGACGCGGAGGTCATCTTGCGATGGACCGGTTTCCCGGGGGCGCGTTTCGTGAACGCCCGCACGGGAGAGGATCTGACTCTGCGGCAGGGACGCCTGAAAGTCACGCTGAAGCCTGAGACATTTGTTCTTATTGCGGCAGAGAGAGAACCCGAGGCACCCGCCCATCCGGGAGCTGACAGCAGATGAAAAAGATCGGATTCATAGACCATTACCTGAAGAACTTCCACGCGGACATCTACCTCAAGCTGATCCGCGAAGGCAGGTTCCGAGACCGCTTCGACGTTGCCTACGCCTATGGGGAACTGTCTGCTGAAGGCGTGGACAGCAGGAAATGGTGCGAGGACAACGGTGTCGAGTTGCTGGAGAGCCCGGCCCGGGTTGTGGAGAGATCGGATTGCCTCGTTGTGCTTGCCCCTAACAACCCGGAGCGTCACTGGGATCTTTGCCAGGAGGCTCTTCGATCGGGAAAGCCGGTCTACGTTGACAAGACATTCGCTCCTGACACAGAGACGGCGGTCAGGTTGATTGACCTGGCAGTGAGCTCGGGCACCCCTATGTTCACCACCTCCGCGCTGCGGTTCGTTCCGGAAATCCGGGAGTTCCGGGAAGGGATCGGTAAGCAGCATCCGGCCAGGGCGGTAAGCATCCGGGGCCCGAGCTCCTTCGCCGTCTATGCCGTGCACGTCATCGAGCCACTGGTGATGCTGCTGGGACACGGAGCGTCATCCGTGACCTATTTCGGAGATGGCAGTTTTATGCAGTTCGGTGTCAGCTATCCGGACCGACGCATTGGCGGGTTCAGTCTCTTCGAACCGGGCTGCTCTATTGGCGATCAGTGGTACGGCCATCCTTTCGAAGCCAGCATTATCTTCGGCGAAGGGACCGTCGCCTACCGGTTCACCACCGCCGATATGTTCCGCGATCTGGCGGACGCAATGTGCGCCTTCTTTGATGGCGGACCCTCTCCTGCCCCCTATGAAGACACGATTGAGGTGATGGCGCTCATCGAAGCCGGACGGGAAGCGATGGGCAGGCCTGGAGAACAGATTCCCGTGAAAGGACGCAGGAACTGAAGCCATGCACGGGCAGGGCAGTCAAGCCACGACGGAAAGAGAGCACGCCTGCGGGGAACACTTCCTCTTGCGCGGCCGTACCTGGCTTCTGGATGTGACGCCTGAGTCCGGTTGGGCGTGGCTCCGTTTGCCGGATCACACACCCCTCTTCCGCTTCCCGGCCGCAGCGAGGACGGTTCTTGCTGACGGCAACGAAGAGGAAACGCCGAGATCTGTGCATTGGAGAGCTGAGGAGGACGGGCGAGTCAACCTGACCGCCGCTGGAACCGTCTGGGCGGAGCATAACCTCAGCTTTGAGGCGCACGAGGAATTCCTGCTCGTAAGCTTCCGGGGGAAGGCAGCAGCTCCTGTGCGCGTGCGCGAGACTCTGCTTTTCTCCCGCGACAGACGCGGTCTGGAACTCGGCAGCTTGCTGCAAGGGTTCGCACCGGCTCCACTACACGGGCGCGACGGGGAAGAGGCGCTGTTCTCAATGGTGCCCCGCTCAACGACCGAGCAGAGCTATTTCACACCGCCTCCAGCGCTGGTAGGAATCCATATGCCCGCAGGATGGGCAGGGATAGGACTGGCCAACTTGCCCGACGCCGAAGGAATGCTGCTGACCGACTCCTGGGAGGCCCTTATTGACCGGCCATCCGGGCACATCGTAACCGGTCCTGGCGAATACTACTCGCCTCCGCCCGTTGTGTTCGTCTTCGCCGAGGATCCCTGGTCTCTGTTGGAAAGATTCCGGGCTGCGCTGGCGGAACTCGGCCAAGCCGGCTGCACACCGGTCGAGGAGCGCAGCCTTCCCGGCTGGTGGAAGGCGCCGTTCTATTGCACCTACGGGGATCAGATCATCGAGATGCAACCCCACTGGTGTACGGACCTTGACTGGGCTCACCCTGATTATACATCGGACTGGGTCAGGGAGAAGGTTGCTGCGCTGGAGCGGCGGCTGGACTGGAACGGTTTCACGGTTATCATTGACGCGTTCTGGACAGACCCCTGGAACGCGGACCCGATCCCTTCAGCACGCTTTAAAGATCTTCCTGGCCTTATAGAATGGCTTCATGCCCGCGGTCACAAAGTGCTTCTCTGGTACTTTCCCTTCCATACAGGCCTGACGGATGGACGCGGCCGTCTGGCCAGGGAGTTTCAAGTGCTGGAACCTGGTCTGCCAGAAGACGCGCCGGAGGGAGCCATTGACGCTACCGCCCCCGGCTTCCGTGCTTACGCCGCCGAAATCTCCCGCCGGATGTTCGGAAAGGATGGCCTGGATGCAGACGGAGTGAAGCTGGATTTCCTGTTCCGGCTTCGCACTCCCGCAAATGCCCGCTACCACCGTCCGGAACAGGGCATGGGCCTGCGGGAAGCTCGTCTGTGGCTGGAGATCTTCGCCGAAGAGGCCCGGACGGTCAAACCTGATGTGCACATCAACTGGAGCGCTGCGGATCCCCGCTTCGACGGGTTGTTCAGTAGCAACAGGACGCACGATGTGCACCGGGATCCTCTGGAAATCCAGCGTCGGGCCCGCATCTGCGCCGCAGGCTGCCCCGAAACGCCGGTGCATATGGACGGCTGCCTGATGCGCGCGTCCTGGGCGGAGGAGGCTTATCTGGCAGCTGCGGTCTACGGGATCCCCTCCCTCTATTACAGCCATACCTTCCAGGGCGGCGACCCGATCCCGGACGAGACGATGAGCATTTTGTCCACCCTTCTGCAGCTTGCTGCGGAGAAACCGTGGGGGCGTGCCCGCTTTCTGGGTTACGGAAGATGGCTGCTGGAGAGCGCAGGAAAGGTTGTGGCCGAGAGTGTTGAGGGCCGGGCTCTCGTGATGTTTCCTACCGGCGGTGAGGGGCGGGTCTTCAGCCTGGACAGCAGAAGACGCCGATTGCCTCTCCACGGACGCACACTGGTGGGAATCGAGCCCCGGCCTGCCGCGCTGATGGTTCGTGACGGCCATGTGGAGGCGGACTGGGTCCGCGGGATCCTCTACCGCCTGACGCTGAAGGAGGGGGTGTGATGTCATCGTTTCTCGCCCGGCCGGTTGACTTTGCGCGTCACAACGAGGAGGTGCGAGCCCTGTGGGATGCGTTCCATCGGCGTGCGGCGCACCGGGCTCCTTGCGTTGTGGGAGGCAGCATCAGCAACTACTTCTTAAACCCGGACCTGAACACCCGCGGCTGGGAGTTCCGGGACTACTTCCAGGACGTTCACATCCAGATCCAGGCCCAGCTGGAGTTCCAGGAGTGGCTGAGTTTCCACGTCCTCTGCGACCGCGAGATGGGCGTCCCCGTGGCAGGGTGGCAGCTGATGACCGACTTCCAGAACAGCTGGGAGGCAAGCTGGTTCGGCTGCGAGGTGGTCTATCACCCCCGCCTCATCCCTGACACGCTTCCTCTGCTGGCCGACGACCCGGACAGAGTCTACGATCTGCCGGACCCCGATCCTCTGAAAGACGGGCTGGTGGGCCGGGCGGTGGAGTTCTTCGATGCGATGGTGGAGATCTGTCCCACTCTGGAGCACAAAGGAGCGCCCGTCAGGCCGCCGGCGGCCATCACGGGAGAAGGAACCGACGGTCCTTTCGACTGCGCGGTCAAAATGCGCGGCCCGGATGTGATGCTGGACATGCTGGCCGAGCCAGAGCGGTTCCACGCCCTGATGGACTACATCACCCGCAACATCATCCGGCGGATGAAGACGCTGCGGGAGCACCGGTGGGAGAAGCTGCCCGATTCTCCAGACGCGGGCGTCTACCGGAGGAAGAACTTCTGGCTGGCGGACGACGCGATCGCGATGCTCTCGGTGGAGCATTACACGGAGCACGTGCTGCCGTATCACCGCAGGATCGTGGAGGAGTTCTGCGAGCCGGGAACGCTGTTCGTCCATCTTTGCGGCGACGCCACGCGGCATTTTCCCACCATTGTGCGGGAGCTCGGGGCGTGCGGTTTCGACACGGGTTTCCCGGTGGACCACGGGGCGCTGCGGAAGGCGCTCGGGCCGGATGTGCTGATCGCTGGCGGGCCGACGGTGATGCTGATCAAGGATGGCCCGGTGGAGGCGATCGAGGCGGAGGTCCGGCGCATCTGCGACAGCGGAGC
>JBBFLP010000233.1:0-5033 GCA_037478975.1 Armatimonadota bacterium | reverse complement strand
CCGCGGTGGCTGATGGCGTTCTTGGTCTCCTGCGGCACCTGAGCGAGCGTGCAGCCGAGGTCGGGGACGTAGAAAATGGGATCATAGCCGAAGCCACCGTCGCCGATGCTGCGGCGGGCGATGATGCCGGAGCATGTTTCCAGCGCCTCCAGGGTCCGCCCGTCCGGGAAAGCGATGCAGGCAGCGCAGACGAACCGGGCTCCGCGCTCATCGTCCGGAGTGCGCCCCAACATTCTCAGGATGGCCTCATTGCGCTCCTCCGGCGTGGCATCGTCTCCCAGGAACCGGTTGGACCGGACTCCCGGCTCGCCGCCCAGGGCATCCACGCACAGGCCGGAATCGTCCGCCAGAGCCGGTTCGCCCGTGGCGCGCGCCACGTGGAGGGCCTTCTTCCGGGCGTTTTCCAGGAACGTCTCGCCGTCCTCTTCGGGAAGGTCCACCGCCCGCTCCAAATCTCCAAGCGGAACGATCTCGACTTCGCAATGGCCCAGAATGTTGCGGATCTCATCCACCTTGTGCGGGTTGGATGTCGCCACGATCACGCGCATCGCAACCGTCAGGCTCCCTCCAGCGCTTTCTTCTGAATGGCCATCAACTGGCGGATGCCGCGCTCGCCCAGATCCAGCATCTTAAACAGCCGGTCCTTGCCGAACGGAGCCGCTTCAGCCGTCCCCTGTACTTCCACGATCTTCCCGTCCGCGGTCATCACCAGATTGAGATCCACCTGCGCCAGACAGTCCTCCTCGTAACACAGGTCCAGCAGTTCCGTTCCCGAGACGATGCCCACGCTGACCGCCGCCAGATACTGCGTGATGGGCCGCCGCTCCAGCATCCGGTTCTCCACCATCCACCCGAAGGCGTCCCACAGCGCCACGAACGCGCCGGTGACGGACGCGGTGCGCGTCCCGCCGTCGGCCTGGATGACGTCGCAGTCCAGCCAGATGGTGCGTTCGCCCATCGCTTCCAGGTCCACCACAGAGCGCAGCGCCCGGCCCACCAGACGCTGGATCTCGAACGTGCGCCCTCCGGGACCTCCGCGAGAAGCCTCGCGCTGATTCCTCTCTTTGCAGGAGCGGGGGATCATCCCGTATTCGGCCGTCACCCAGCCCGCCCCCTGTCCCTTGCGCCAGAGAGGTACGCGCTCCTCCACGGTGGCCGTACAGACCACCCGGGTGTCCCCCATCTCGATCAGACAGGATCCTTCGGCGTGCTTGATGTAGTTACGGGTGATCCTGCAGGGGCGAAGCTCGTCTGCGGCGCGGCCGTCCACTCTCGGCATTGGTTCAGACCTCCCCTGGAGCGGCGTCGCACAGCGCGGCATCCGCCCCGGTCATCATCAGGCGCAGCCGCCCGCCTTCCGCCGTCCACTCCACAAGCTCAAGAGCCGGCAGGGTCCTGCCCAGAAACCGGGATCCCACAGGCCGGAATGTGGCCGAAGGGGCAGAGAGAATGAAACGCGAAGGGGTCTGCACATCCAGCCCATCTCCTGCATTTCGCAGGGCCTCCAGGGCAGCCTCTTCCGCCGGATCCACAAAGACTGTTTCCGGAGGAGCAAGCCGGCGCAGCACCGGCAGCAGAAAAGGATAGTGGGTACAGCCCAGAATGACCACCCGCGCTCCGCTCTCCAGCGCCCGTTCCAGATATGCGGCAGCGGCCTGCTCAACGCGCGGTCCGTCCAGCTCTCCCGCTTCGATCAACGGGACGAAGTCCGGGCAGGCCACCTGCTCCACCCGGACATCGGGAGCGATGGTATGGACAGCGCGTACGTAGCCACCGCTCGCCACCGTGCCGGCCGTGGCCAGGACGGCGATGGCATCCGCCCCTTCCCGGACCGCCGCTCGCGCCCCGGCCTGCACCACCCCGGACACTGGAAGACCGGGATAGACCTTGCGAGCTTCCTCCAGGGCGCACGCGCTAGACATGTTGCACGCCATCAATACTGCTCCCGCTCCCTGCGAAGCGAGAAATCCCGTGATCTCCAGAGCGAAGGACCGGACCTCCTCCAGCGGACGGTCTCCGTAGGGCACGTGAGCGGTGTCGGCGAAATAGATGAGGCTGGCGGAGGGACAACGCTCCAGCACGGCGCGCGCCACAGACAGCCCCCCCAGCCCGGAGTCGAAAATGCCCAGACGCAGCCCGTTCAATTCTGCTCCACCAGCAGCCGGCGGTCCGGCACCAGAGGCACTGTCAGATCGGCGTGGCCTCCCAGTGTTTCCATCTCCTTGCCGTCGCACAGCAAGCGGACGGATTTCACACCGTCGAACTGCGCCGCCGTCATCACCAGGGCGTTCAGTGCTCCCGCTTCCTCCATGCTGCCGCCACTATACTGCTGGATCTCCGCGGAAAGGTCCACCACAGCCACCCCGTCTTTGTCCACGCTGAAATTCAGCACGCGCACACCATCCGGGAACATCCGCTGGCCTGCAATGCGGTAATCCAGCAGGGCCTGCAATGTCTCCTTCGGACCGGGCCTGGCCGAGGTCACGGCAACGGAGCGCCGCTCCAGGCGCATCTCATCGTTCACAAGCACGGGGACAAAAATGGTGACACGCGCTTCGGCGGCGGGCTTCTCCGGCGCCGGAATGCCGCCACCGGGCGTTTCAGGAGCCTGCTGCCGTGGCGCGGCACAGCCTCCGGCGACGGCAGCCGCCGCCAGGTACACAAAAAGACGGAATCGGCGGTGAAGCATCATTGCTCGTTCCCCGCACCCTCATCCTGCGCCGGCGCTGGCTCTGCCGGCTGCCGGGCGGGGGTCAAACCTCCGAGATAGGACACTATCCCATCAATGATGGCTTTCGCAACCGTCTTGAGGAAGGCCGGGTCCTTCAGCCTGGCGGCGTCGCCGGAATGGTTGATGTATCCCACCTCCACCAGAGCGGCGGGTACGCGAGAGTTCCTCAGGACGAACAGTCCGGTGCTGTAAAGCCGGGAGTCCGAGCGCGCGCCCCGCGGTTTCGTTCCGGCCTGCGCCACAATCTGATCGTGAATGGCCTCGGCCAAGGCCCGGGAGTCCGGATCCTGCATATGGTAGTAGACTTCCGTGCCGGAGACGCTGTTCGGGCGCGTGTTGGAGTTATTGTGGATGCTGACGAACAGCGTGGTGTCATACCGGGAGATCATATCCGTCCGGGCGCGCAGGGTGAGCTCCACGTCCTTATCGCGGGTCAGAACGATATCCAGGCCGCGCTTCCTGCCCTCTTCCGCCGCCAGCCGCGCGATGGTCAGGTTGACATCCTTCTCGTTGAGGCCGTTGCCGCGGGCGCCCGTGTCCCGCCCGCCGTGCCCAGGATCCAGGATGATGACCTTACGTTTCCAGTCCCCATCCGCTCCTTCCGGGATGGAAAGGTGCCAGACGATCTGATTCGGCCCCTCTCCTCCGGCCACGCGCGTGGCCACCACCCGGCGGGTCTGCGCCACCAGCCGGAGCCGGGGGACTCCGGCGCGGAATTGCACCAGCCTGGCCGCGCTGAGAAGCCCGCCCTGCGGCCGGAACTCCGGAGCCTCTCCCTCCAGCAGGGCGGATTCGAAATCCAGCCAGTGCTGCCCCGTGTCCGGGTCGCGGTCCTCCTGAGGCGCGACAGGACCGTCCGAAGTCACGATGAAGCGTACGCCATCATCTGCTTCCTCCAGGCGCACACTCCTGACCGTCCGGATCCCTTCCCGCAAGGCAGCAACCTCTGCAGGCGGGGACGCGGCGCCGGAAGCCGCAGCAGGGAGGGCTTCGGAGGATGAAAGGGCAATGACGACCTGCCGTGCCCGGGGAGGCGACTGGATTGTATACGGAAGCCTGCCCGCCGTCTCCGCCGCCACACGCACGGTATGCGGGGCATACTGCGACAGGCGGAGGGCCCGCACCGCGGCTTTCTCCGAACGCGTCTGGCCACCCGGACCTTCCAGGATGACCTCATTCAGGTCCACATAGACCCGCTCCGGACCCGTCAGGCGATGGACGCTGTAAGTGACAGGAAGCGTGCACGAGACGAACAGCCGTCCTCCGGCAAAGCGCACGTCCACCACGCGGGCCAGGATATCCAGCCGTCCGCCAGAGCGCCGGGGCACGCCGCCGGCCGCCTCGGCGAAGGCCGCTGCATCCGCGTATGCGATGCCGTTCTCCGAACGGCCGGGGATAGTTCCTCCGCCTCCAGCTACGGCGAAATCTTTGCCAGACGGCTGGTGCTCGATTCCCGCCGCGCGGGACAGCGCCTCGGCCGGGGCCCAGACCCGGCCATCCTCCAGGAAAGCCGGGCCAGCAACCTGCTGGCCGGTCACAAAGACCGTGGCAGGAACGCGAGCGGCAAGCGCGGACGCACCCGCCCACGCCGTTGCCAGCAGAGCGATCAGGACCGGCCAGATGCTCCTGTGCGGTTGAATCTTCTTTCCGGGAAGCATAGCTTTCGAGCCGCTGCCGGACCTTCCGGTCTGACGGCTGAGGGCGCTCTCGCTTCGTGGGCGTCGAAGGAGCGCCTGGCCAAGTGCGCCGGTTTCCGGGAAATCGCCGTCCCCGGCCGGCGCCCGCCCTCTGACGGGGCGCAAGCTACAACACAATACACCCTGAGCCCGCCCGGCGCAAGTCTTTTCCGGCGCATTCTTCCGGGCAAAAGCAGGACGCCATGATTATCGGCAGAGTCTGGCCGGAGACATGACTGAGCAACCCATCGCAACGTCCCCGCGCCCGCCACGGTCATACTGCAGTCTAGACCCGCGAAGGAGGCCGTGAGTTGCGCCTCGTGCTGCGCCCTCCCGGAGATGGTCTGTGGGTCGCCCTGGTACGGTGATGGGTATTTACGCTAGCGCAAGAGGATGTCTTGCGCAGTCCGGGCCAGAACCACGGGATGCAACGCTGTTCCGGACCTCCGGCAAGAGATGACACCCGTGACGGACACCACCTCTCCCGCAGCCAGATCGGGCGGAAACAGCCCGGCGGCAAGGCAGCGCACCCCACGGTTTCCATCGGCGTCGCTTACCGCGGAGCCGTCCCATAGCGTCAGCCAGGACCGGTCTTCGGCGATGGCTGTGACTCTGCCGGTCACCCG
>JBBFLP010000232.1:0-5038 GCA_037478975.1 Armatimonadota bacterium | reverse complement strand
GGATGTCAGCATTCCCGCTCATGGATTATCGGAAGATGCTGCACCGGGTTGAGAGTCTTCAGCTAAATACCCGCCAGCCATTTGCAAAAGGGGGAGTGTGTCGCAGACAGAAAAACAGCCGGAAGGGGAAAGGACTATCCCCCTCCGGCCGGCCGTCTTCCCTCAAGCACAGGAGGAACGGAAACCAGTCAGATGTTGCCGTCTACTTGATGATTTCGATATCGGATTGCCGCCGGGGCCGCAGGACCCGGCGCGGGACGGGCGACCCCTGCTGGATCTCGCAGCCGGAGATGCCGGTCACCCGGACATAGCGGTTCAGGCCGGGGCGAACCACGTTGGGGCAGTGGACGAAGACCCCTGTGTTGACTCCCCCGTCGTCCAGCCCGGTCCCGTCGTCCAGATAGAACCAGTCCGTTCCGACGGCCGTCACTTTGCCCCAGGTGGAGACCAGAAGCCCGATGTTGTTCAGGCCGGTGGCCATCTTCCGCGGGAACGAGTACTGGTCCACCACTCCCTGCTGGCGGCCCATCTGCGCGCCTCCCAGGGTACGGTTCGTCATACCCAGTGGCCGGGGCTCGCCCGCGAAGCCGGTCTTCGTGATCTGCGCTCCCAGGATGGCCCGCTCGCCGCTGACCTGTCCCACCGTGCCGAACAGCTCCACCACGTCGCCGCTCTGCAGCCCGGAAGGCACGGTTCCCTGATAATAGAGAAGGATCCCGCAGGAGCGGTCCTGCTCCTGCACATAGAGTCTGCCCGGGATCTCACCGCTGGATGTGGAGAGCACCACTCCCCGCAGGGCCACCGATGTCCCGCTCAACATCTCCTTCACCGCTCCGATGCTCTGCGCGTCCTGCGGTGTCTCGGTGAGGGCGCGGTAGGCGTTCACGCGTCCCCAGCCGGTGAAGATGTCCCAGCCCGCCGTTCCCAGATCGTCGCAGGTCCGCACGATCTGGTTGAACACCTGCTGGTTGGTCCAGTCCGGGAATCGCGACCACACCAGCGCGGCCACGCCGGCCACGAACGGCGCCGCCGCCGATGTGCCGGGCATCACGAAGTATCCCTGCGGCTCCATAATGGACGTGGCGCTCAGGATGTTGTTTCCCGGAGCCATCACGTCCAGGTAGCTGCCGTAGTTGGAACCGCCCTGCCCCCAGTCGGCGGCGGTGCAGCGCTGGTCGTACTCGTTGCTGGCGCCTACAGAAAGCACCTCCGGGTATGATGCCGGATAGGTATCCTCCGAGGTGCCCGAGTTGCCGCTGGCGGCGACGATCAGGCACCCCTTCGACCAGGCGTACTGGATGGCCGCGCGGAGGGCGGGAGCGTTCTCCCCCGTCAGGCTCATGTTGATGATCTTTGCGCCGTTGTCCGCCGCATAGACCACCGCCGCTGCCGCGTCGTCCTCCAGCCCGTAGCCGTTTGAGTCCATCACCTTCAGGGCCATCACCGGGCTGCCCCAGGAGACTCCGGCCATGCCCACGCCGTCATCCGTCCCGGCGGCGGCGATGGCTGAGACGAACGTCCCGTGCTGAACGTCCATCCCGTCTTGACTGTGGTCATCCCAGGGATCGTTGTCGTTGTTGGCGAAGTCCCAGCCGCGCCAGTCGTCCACAAAACCGTTGCCGTCGTCGTCAATTCCGTTTCCGGGAATCTCTCCGGTGTTCCGCCACACTTTGGCGGAAAGGTCCGGGTGGGTGTAGTCAATGCCTGTGTCCAGCACGGCGATGACCACATCCGGGCTCCCGGTCTCCACAGCCCACGCCTCGGGGGCCTTGATGTCTGCCCTCGGCAGTCCGCCGGTGCCGAACCCACTGCCTGAGCCGTCGTTGTAGAGTCCCCACTGGTAGAGGATGATGAAGCCCAGGTCCAGATAGTCCCACCCGTAAAGCAGGATGGGATCGTTGGGCCATCGCTGGGTGGCGATGCGCAGCACGTGGTTCGGGCCGGCGTACTCCACAGCCGGGCTGCTGCGGTATCTCTCCAGCGCTTTCTGAAGGTCCGCCCCTTTGCGCAGCCGCACGCTCTGAACTCCCAGGGCCGGAATGGAGCGCCGAAGCTCCGTCCGGGCCGCAAAGTGCAGCAGAGGGGCGGCGTGCTCCTGTCCAGGCCGGAAACGGACGATGATCTGATCTTCGGCGTGTGTCCTGCCGGCCAGAGGCGAAAGAGCGGGCGCGGCGGCGAGCGGGAGCGTCAGCGCCAGGGCGATCGCGCAGGCGAGGATGATGGTCAGGGCCGGTCGGCCGCGGCTTGCAGTGTCCGTTTTGCGGATTCTCCTTTCCAGACTGTCAGCGGGCCCGATGCGCCGCGCTTCCCGCCCTCACTTCTATTATATCGCGCGGGACTCAGAGAGAAGAAGCCGATTACGGAAGCCCGGCACGAGAACCGGTACTTGTGACAGGGGGCACGAGAGATGATGGCCTCCTGTCCGCGGCAAAGGGGCTTGTCCTACCTACGTGAAACGACCATTGCACATTCCGGCGTCTGCCTGCTATTTTAGGAAACCATGGATCTCGCACCGCCCCTGCCACCGTCTCACCTGAGGAGCGCCACTCAGAGGGTGCGCTGGGCATCCGAGGAGTGGGGCGCACGCGAGCTATACTGCCCCGTTTGTCCAGCGGACCGGCTGCAACGCTTGCCCAACAACGCGCGGGCGCGGGACTTTATCTGCCCGGAATGTCAGCAGTGCTTCCAGCTCAAGGGCAGCCGGGCAAGCAGCATGAGAATCGTTCCCGACGGGGCATACCGGACCATGCTGGAGGCAGTGCTGTCCGCTTCGGTCCCTCACTTGCTGCTGATGCGCTACTCACCGGACTGGACGGTCCGCGACCTTTTCGTTGTACCGGCGTTCTTCCTGACACCCGATGCCATCGTCAGACGTGAGCCGCTGAGGGAGTCGGCCCGCAGGGCAGGCTGGGAGGGCTGCAACATCTCACTGCAACGCATACCGCCAGACGGCAAGATCGCGATCGTAGCCGGAGCTCGGCCTGTGCCGCGGCATGAGGTCCGTCAGCGCTTTGCCCGGACGCAAACGCTGGCTCAGGTTGAAATCCGCTCGCGTGGTTGGACGCTGGACGTGCTCGCGGTGCTGCGGCAGATCGGTGCCCCGCGGTTCAATCTGGATGATGTCTATGCCTTCGCGCCCCAGCTGGCCGAGCTACACCCTGGAAATCGCCACGTTGAAGCGAAAATCCGGCAGCAGCTACAGATTCTGCGAGACCTGGGGTTCGTTGTCTTTGAAGGGCGGGGAAGGTACCGTCTTACCGGCCAGACAGCCGGCTGACTACCAGCATATTCAGGGGAAAAGAACTTCGATGCTTCCGGCGGGGCCGCACCAGAGGAGCCGCGCATTGCCCCCCGATGTCTGATACAGCCCCGCGTTGCCCACCACGGAGACCATCTGCCCCGGCGCGGGAGTGGCGTGCTGGGGCCAGTGGGTCACCCTCAGCCCAGAGCCGCTGCCGTCCGTGAGCGCGCACCCGTCGTCCAGATAGAACCCGGAAGGAGGTGACGAGGAGGTGACGACTCCCGTCGCCCGCACCCGCAGCCCCGCCGTGTGCAGCCCGGTGGCGGGAGGACGCGTCACCCCCGGAGTATGAGGCGCGACGGGCGGACCGGCGATGTCCGCGGTGCGCATCGAGACCGGGGCGGGGATCCCGGCCGATCCGGTGCGCAAAACGGCCGCGCCCGTGATGGCCCGCTCGTTTCCGTGCAGCCCCAGGGTCCCGCTCACGCTGACGACATCGCCGGCCGCCACCGACGGCCACGCCCCGGCCACCCGGATAGCCGCAGAGCGGTCCGGCTCCTGCATCCAGAACCAGGAGCCGGCGTTCTCCGTCACCACCTTGCCCTGCAGCGCCACCGCTGTGCCGTTGGGATAGCTCCGCGCCGCGCCGATGCGCTCCACCTGAGCGCAGCCCAGGGTGAAATCCTGGTGACGGACACCCTCGCCGACGGGGACGCCCTCGACACGGTGGGCTGTGTAGCCCGGCTTGGAGGCCGTGACGGTATACAGGCCCCCCCTGAGCCCGGTGAACGTGTAAGTCCCGGCGGACCCGGTGACCATCGTCTGCGGCTGCCCCTCGATGACCACTGTCGCGCCCGCCACCGGAGCGCCGTTCACGTCTCTCACCGTGCCGGTGAGAGATCCCGTTGAGGGCAGCTCACCGCGATACTCCCAGCGCACCGCGTCGGCAATGACCACCGACGGTCCGGCATTGTCCGAGAGGCGCACGCTTGTGCGCCCCGGGATCATCGGAAATCGTCCCAGCGACACCCAGCGGCCTCCGTTGGAGCGCTGGTCCACCCGGAATGTCTGCTCGCCGTTCAGACTCTCCACGGTGTAAGGGGCATCCGGGGACCGGTTCGCGCCCTGCGAATACCAGACCGCGACGTCATACATCCCCTCGCGGTGCAGTTGCGGGGTCCACCTGACTACGCCGGCGCCGGTGGCTCCCACGGTGGACTTCCAGCGGTAATCCGCGCCGTACTTGTCCGTCGCGATGGTCCCGACGGACCAGACGCCGGACACAACGCTGAACCCTGCGCCGCTGTTGTCCACAATCACGGCGTCCGGGTCCGGCCAGAAGTAGCCTGCGTCTAGGGCGGCATCCAGATCGCTCAGGATCTGCGCCCGGTACGGGTTGCTGGCGCCGTCTATGTTCCATCCGTCGCAGTGGTCGCACCAGCGGTACATGTTCACGCAGCGGAACACGGGCTTGCCGGTCAGGACGGCCTGACGGTTGTGGCGGTCGATCTCCGCGTAGATCTCCTGCATCCATCCTGCCAGATAGTGTTGAGAGGGGTCCTCCGGATGTCCGCCCTTCCAGTAGAAGTAGCCGTTGCACTCGGTGGCGTAAAGCGGCAGGTGATACAGGCTGGAGGGGATGCCGTAGTCTATCCAGTCTTTGTAGACATAAAAGCTGGAGTAAAGCAGCATCCCTCCGGCGTTCATCTTCGCCGTGCTGTGGATGGCCGCCGTGGAGTAACCCCGCGAGTTGATGTGCAGCGCGATGCCATCCAGCGGGCCAGTCGCGGCGATGGC
>JBBFLP010000231.1:3773-5048 GCA_037478975.1 Armatimonadota bacterium | reverse complement strand
CAGCCGCTGACCACCTTCGCCCAGATGTACAAGTGGGCCGGACGCGCGGCCGGATCCATCTCCACCGTTCAGTGGAGCCACGCAACGCCGGCCGGCGCCTATGCCCACAACCGCCGCGACAGCTATGCTGAGATCGCCATCGAGGGCATCAACTCCAGCATGGACGTCATCTTCGGGGCGGGCAACCCGGACTTCAACAACGACGGTCAGCCCGCAGCGATGAACCCGCGCTACGTGGGAGGAGCCGAGGCTTGGAACAAGCTGAAGAACAACGAGTATCCGGGGCTGAAGCACATCCAGACCCGCAGCGAGTTCCTGAGCCTCATCAACGGCAATCCCACCGGCCGCTACATCGGGACCATCCAGTCCTACACGACGGCCAACCAGGCTCGCTCCGGCTACTCGCCCACCGACGTGCCAGGCAGCGACCCGCTGAACGGGGCACTTCCGTCGCTTGCAGAGATGAGCCTTGCCGCTCTGAACGTGCTGGACAACAATCCGAACGGGCTCTTCCTGCTGATCGAGGGTGGAGCCATTGACTGGGCCAACCACGCCAACCAGATGGCTCGCACCATCGAGGAATCCACGGACTTCAATCGCGCGGTGGACGCGGTCATCAACTGGGTGGAAGCCAAGAGCAGCTGGGACGAGACCCTGCTCATTGTTACCAGCGATCACGAGTGCGGCATGCTGACCGGCCCCGGTAAGTCGGTGGATCTGGTCAACAACGGTGTGGGCGCGCTTCCGGGGTTCGAGTACCACAGCGGCAGCCACACGAACACTCTGGTGCCGCTGTTCGCCAAGGGCGCCGGGTCTGAGCTGTTCGCCCAGTACGCGACCGGCTTTGACCCCGTGCGGGGCGCCTACATTGACAACACGGACATCTTCCGCGTCATGACCGGCGCCACGGGTGTGGTACCGGAGCCGGCGAGCGTGGTGGCTCTGGCGAGCGGTCTGATCGGTTTCGCCGGGCTTTTCGCCCGCCGCAGCCGCTGATCCGGGCAGGGCACAGAACAAGACGCTGAAACGCCAGCGGGGCGGAGCCATACTGGCTCCGCCCCACCCTTTGATCAAGTTTCGCCCAATTCCTTAACCGCGGGCGCAGCCGGATGAGATCCCGCGCTTTTCATAGTATCGCTGATGATACTCCTCAGCGCGCCAGAAGGTCTTCGCCGGTTCAATCTTGGTGGCCACAGGGCGATCCAGACGGCCGCTTGCCTCCAGGGCAGCCTTCGACTCCTCCGCGGCGCGGCGCTGCTCTTCCGAATGATAGAA
>JBBFLP010000231.1:2147-3673 GCA_037478975.1 Armatimonadota bacterium | reverse complement strand
TAGTGAAAACTCTTTGCAGAAGCGCAGGGTTCCTGCTGCGGCGCCTGTTTCTCGAAGGTGAGGATGGTCCCGGCGATGTGGCGAGGGCCGTCCGCGATGTTAAAGTAATACACCACCAGGACCTTGCCGTCCGGCAGCAAAACCGCCCAGGGATAGCCCAGATCCGTGTTCCCGCCATCGTCCCGGATGACGATCTCCGGCGCCTGCCGGAAATCCGTACACTCGGGGTCTAGCAGCTTGGCCCGGATGCCGAAAGGCGCCCGGCGATAGCCGTACACCACGAACACGCGCCCGTCCGGCAGCGTGACGGCATGGAAGGGGTGTCCGAAGACATCCCCATCCTCCCACGGCTCGAACGAACGGCCGCCGTCCCGCGAGCGAGCGATCGCGGCCTTTCCATCGAAGTCCGCGGTGCGCATAAAAGCCACGATGTCTCCGCCGCGCGTCCGGATAAGCGACGTTTCGTTGAAGGTTACCCGGGCATCCTGCGCCACGGGGCAGACATAACTCCAGGTCTCTCCCCGGTCTTGCGAACGCAGAAGATGCACGGAGGAGCGGCGCGGGCGCAGGCTGTCCGTGCGCACGACCGCCCAGAGCAGGCTGCCATCCGGCATCTGAAGGATTGCCCCTCTGTTGAACGCAGGACAGGGGCGGCCCAGAGCGTCCTTTGTGACGTCACCGGGAACAGGCGGCGGCTCGAAAGGTCCTTCCCAGCTTCGCCCGCCGTCAGCGGAGCGCAGCAAGTAACCGCCCAGAAATGCGAAGGGCGGGTGCGAAAGGGCGTCACCCACCTTTTGCTGGCCCTCCGGCGGAATCAGCGCCCAGGCATAACTGGAGCACACTATGGCCCCATCCGCCAGCAGAACCATGCAGGGATCCTGCGAGCCACCCATCGGGTGCGCGTAGATCAGCTCTGGCCTGGAGGTCCATGTGTGTCCGCCATCTTTCGAGCGCACAAGTACAAGATAGCTGTTGGGATCCGTATGGGTGTGCCCGGGAGCGCCCCACAGCGCCCGCCGGTCCGGAGCCCGGCGGAAGGCGCAGATAAGCTCTCCGTCGGGCATCCGAATCACAGACGGAAAGGCACAGTAGAACTGCGGATCCCGGTAGACGACAAAGTGTTCCATCGAAGCCACTCCCGGAGCCGAAGGTGGGGCGGTAGCAACGCGCAACCCGCATACCAGACTGATCGCCACGACGAAGACTGCGATCCTCATATGCACTTCTGCACCTCACTCCCGGACCGCGTGGACGGCCTTCTCTCTGGCATTCCACGAGACGCGGAAGCCACGCGCCTTCAGATACTGGGCCACAGGGACCAGACGGTCCTCGCCGGGAGACAGGTCTCCGGTAGCCGATGCCAGTAACCGCAGAGAGGCATAACTCACGCCATCCTTCAGCATCAGTGGGACACCGGATTCCCGGCCATCCAGAAAGAGGCGCGCGCCGGAGCCGGGTTCCTGCGTGCGGTACTCGGGAATACGGGCGATCTCGAAGTGCATCCCGTCCCGCCGGGACTCCCGCCA
>JBBFLP010000231.1:0-2047 GCA_037478975.1 Armatimonadota bacterium | reverse complement strand
ACTCGGGAATACGGGCGATCTCGAAGTGCATCCCGTCCCGCCGGGACTCCCGCCAGCGCCCTCCCCAGGCGAAGCCGTGCTTCTCCAACACCGGAACTAGCTCTCTTACGCTTCCGGGGCTGCCGGCAGCCGCCGGCTCCCGTCCGAAAGCGTTCTCGGAAGGGTTGATATCGAAGGCAATGCCCCACGAGTGACGGCTGAGACTGGAGCTGCCTCGCATTCTCCGGGGAACAAACGAGCCTCCCCACAGAAGAATGTGATTCGTGAGACCTTTCTGCCCGATCTCCCGAAAGGCGCGCTGAAGTTGTTCCACGCCGCGCACATGCCACCGCACCCGGCCGTTGAACTTACCGCCGAATGTGGGCACGCCGTCCAGTTCGGGAATATAGACGGTGGTAATGAGTCGTTCGACCCACTCCCCCAGAATGGTGATGGCGCTCTGGCCGTTGGCCTTCCAGGCGAAGCGTCCGAACAGCTTTTCGAGCTCCCGCTGAGACAGTGGCTCAGGATATTTCAAGATGATGCGCCCCCTTCCTTCGCTCTCCCATACCAGACCATCAATCGTGACCCCGGCTGGTATGGCATTTATTGTAGCGGAGAGATGTCCGGATGGACAGGCGCGAAGAGTGTGAGGAACAATGCAAAGGTAGGAGTCGTCCATTTTATTGCGAGAAGTGCGCCTTCTTGACGATATGACGAAGGCGGAACGCCGGCCGGTCCGGAGGAGGAATCCCGAAGCGTTGGGCAACCGAGGGTACAGCCTGTTTGTCGCCGCGCTGCTTGTGGTGGCGGCCGCTGTCCGCTGTGACGCCCAGATGCTTCACCTGAAGGCCGGGGACTTTGACCCGGCGGGACCGGACGCTCCCATCATCCTGCAGACGGCAGTCTCCCACGATGGTTACTGGCTGGTTCAGTTCCGCCGTCCGGTGACGGAGATCGAAAAGCAGCTTGTAGCAGCCTCTGGCGCAGCCGTCATCTCCTACATCCCCGAGAACGCCCTGCTGGTACGGGCGGACGCATCGGCAGCCCAGCGTCTCAGACGCTCGCCGGAGGTGCGGTGGGTGGGAGCATACCACGCCTCACTCCGCGTGGCTCCGGGCATTCCTGACCGGGGACCGGCATCCGAGTTTACGCTGCTGGGTTTCCCGCAGGAAGATCCTCAGTCCATCCAAAAGGCGCTGGAGCGTAAAGGGATTACAGTAGTCTCGCGGGCGGAGAGTCCTCATGGGCCTGTGTTCGTAATATCGGGAGCGCCCGCAAGCGTCCGCACTCTGGGGCAGGTTCCCGGCGTGCGCTGGGTGGAGCCGCGTCCGGAGGCGCGGCTGATGAACAACGTCGCCGCCGGCATCGCGAACGTCCGCCAGACCTGGAGCACGGCGGGCATCTACGGCGAAGGTGAGATCGTGGCGGTGGCCGACACAGGTCTGGACCTCGGAGTAGGCAATCCCAACCTGCACCCGGATTTCCAGGGGCGCGTGGTGGCAGGCTTCGCCCGCGGACGCCCCGGACTCACGAATGATCCACACGGTCACGGAACGCACGTCGCTGGCACCGTTCTGGGCAGCGGTGTGCTCTCCGGAGCCAACCCTGCCACGGGGGATTACGGGGACTCCTTTGCGGGAGTCGCACCGCGGGCAGGACTGGTCATCCAGAGTCTGATTGACGACGGCGGAAAGCTCAGCGGGCTGCCGGACAATCTGGGCGAGCTGTTTGACCAGGCTTACGGGGCGGGAGCGCGCGTGCATACAAACAGCTGGGGCGCCAGCATTTACGGCGGCTATGATGCACGCGCCGGGCAGTTGGATTACTTCGCCTGGACCCACCCGGAGATGGTCATTGTGTTCTCCGCAGGCAACGACGGCGCCGACCGGAACTCCGACGGCAGGGTGGATCCGGACTCCATCGCCTCCCCTGGAACTGCGAAGAACTGCATCACTGTCGGCGCCAGCGAATCCGTGCGGCTCTCGGGTGGACTTCAGACGACGTGGGGAAGCTCCATCTGGGGGAACACGTTCCCGGTCAGTCCCCTGTTCCAGGATCCGATCTC
>JBBFLP010000230.1:0-5124 GCA_037478975.1 Armatimonadota bacterium | reverse complement strand
CCACCCGGATCAGAAGACGGTCAAGCTGAATACCCTTCACGCCTGGTGGCCGGGCGGACAGATCATCGGCGGCCTGGCGGCTTTCTTCCTGACCCTGCTGTTCGTCCGGCTGATGGGCCTTGATGACCCGAGGAAGGTCGTGGAGTACGGTCACATCTGGAAGATCAAGCAGGCCGTGGTGCTGATCCCCATGGTCATCTACGGCTACCTGTTCCTGAAGCTCCGTCTGCCCCCGACGGAACGCGTCCAGAGCGGGGTCTCCACGGCGGAGATGTATCGTGAGATGTTCCGCCCGCTGTTCCTGGTGTTCCTGTTCGGCATGTTGCTTTCGGCAGCGACCGAACTGGGGACGGTGCAGTGGATCGGCGAGATCATGAACGAGATCGCGCTGAAGAACGGCATCCTCGTGCTGGTCTGGATCAACATCATCATGCTGGTCGGACGGCTGTTCGCAGGGCCGATGGTGCACCGGTTCAACCCGGTGGGCCTGCTGATCGGCTCGGCATTCCTGTCCGCGGTGGGGCTGGTGGCGATGGCCAAAGTGACGGGCCCGGCAGCAGCCTTCGGGGCGTCGTTCATCTTCGCGCTGGGCATCTGCTACTTCTGGCCGACCATGCTCGGCATAACCTCCGAGCGGTTCCCGAAGGGCGGAGCGGTGCTCCTTGGTCTGATGGGTGCCGCCGGCATGGCTTCGGCGGGGCTCGCTCAGCCCTGGTTGGGACGCCTGAAGGAGACCCTGGGCGCAAGCGGAGCGCTGATGACGGTGGCCATCCTGCCCGCGATCCTCTTCGTGATCTACGTCATTGTGTATATCAGCGATAAGGCCCGTGGGGGCTATCGCGTGGAGCGGCTGTCGGCCGAATAGCTACCGTATTCTGTAGCAAACAAAAAGGCCCGGACTGCAAAAGGGTCCGGGCCTTCATCGCATCCGCCGACTGAGCCGCGCTCAGTCCATCTGCTGGCCACCCGTTACATTGATGGCCTGACCGGTCATGTACGATGCCTGATCGCTGGCCAGGAAGACCAGCACATTCGTCACGTCGTCGTAAGTGCACCCGCGGCCAAGAGGCACCTGGCCTTCATACTTCGCCCGCACCTCTTCCTTGGTCAACCCCTGCGTACGGGAGTACTGCTCGTAGAGGCTGTCCTGCCAAAGCGGGGAGTCCAGCAGGTTGCCGGGGCAGATGGCGTTGACGCGGATGCCGTAAGGAGCAAGCTCCAGCGCGAGGCTCTGCGTCAGTCCCACGCCGCCGAACTTGCTTGCCGCATACGCGCTGTTGCGGAACGACCCCTTCTTGCCGGACTTCGAGTTGATCTGGATGATGACGCCGGACTTGCGCGGGATCATCACGCGGGCAGCGTGCTTGGCGGTGATCATATAGCCCACAAGGTTCACATCCACCACCTTCCGCCAGGTCGCCACATCGAACTCCTCGATTGGACCAGCGATGAGGATGCCCGCGTTGGCAACCACGATATCAACCGTGCCGAAGCGGTCCAGAGCCTGCCGGAACGCGTTGGCGACCTGTTCCTCATCGGTGACATCCACCCGGATGCCCAGGGTCTGGACCCCGTGGGTTGCGGCCACAGCCTCAGCAGTGGCGCGAACGCGCTCCTCGTTCAGGTCCAGCAGAACGACCGAGGCGCCCTCTTTCGCCAGCCGGTGGGAGATGGCTTCTCCCAGTCCCTGCGCCGCACCGGTGACCAGTGCCACTTTCCCCGCGAAGAGCTTGCCGGAACCTCCACCGCCGCAGGCGGCTTGCTCCTGTTGCTTCTGGAGCATAATCCTGAACAATTCGTCCTCTGCCTCGCGCGTCCAGAACATACCGTCCTTCAGACGGTCATAGACCGTGGGATACACATCCTTCAGTTCTGTAAGCTCCAGGAGCGGAATGTCCGGGAACTGAGGGAAGATAACGGTCTTCCCCGGGAACCGCCCCTCCTTGACCGCCGCGAGGCCGTCGCGGACGGCATTCATCCCTCCGATGGCCGCCGCGGAATTGGCGGTCTGGAGCTTGCCCTCCTCGGACAGGTGCAGGGTATCGGCCAGATCCTGCAGGGAGGAGCCGCTGGAGCCGATGTAGCGTACTCCGCGCGTGAAGCAGTCTCCCAGCGGCAGATGAGCCTTCACGCCCCGGGCGATGCCCGCGAAGATGTTCAGCACACCACGGCTGGCCAGATGCCGTGACGCCTGCGCCACCAGAGCGGGCACCGGAACCAAGGTCACGATGTCGTCGAACCCCGCACCGCCGGTCATCCCGGAGATGATAGACTCTAGCTCCCCTTCGGCAAGCGAGTTCGGGTTCACAAAGCGGATCTCGATCCCCCGCTCCCGGGCGGTCTTCTCCACGCGGAGGCGAAGCATCTCGTTGCGGCGGTCGTCAATGTCCGTGCAAAGGATCTTCGCGGGCGGCGCTTCCAGCTCCACGGCGCGCTGCACGTGCATCTGCCCCATCGGCCCGGCCGCTCCGATGAACCAGGCCGTCCCCCCGGCAGTCAGTTCCGCGGTGCGAAGCATCCGGTAGCCCTCCGCAACATTTGTAGAGGGTGTGCCGACGATGGCCAGGCGGTCGTAATGAATACGGCCGACATCCACCTCCACATCATCCGCAAGCCCGGACGCTCCCACCACGTTCAGAACCCCGCAGTAACCGAGAGCCTCCGATAGCAGCCGCAGATCTTCCGCCCCGGCCTGACCCAGCACGATGATGTCATCAAAACCCTGCGCGCCGTGGGCCTCGGCGACGGCCTTAGCCTTGTCCGGGCTGAAAGAGCCATCTTCGATGACACGCGCGCCGGCCGCCTGCGCCACCTTATGGAGGGCGCCCAGGGCAGAAGGACCAACTCCGGCCGCAATGACCACTGCCGGGCAGGTCTCCTCTGTGAGGACGCCGCCGAAATCAAAGCTGTCTGCATCTGAGGAAGACGGCCGGTAGACCAGAGCCACCCCTCCCTTTTTCAGCGTCTGGCGATGTTCGATGCGGTAGGCAGCCACGACGCAGGCCCACGGCTCCGCCAGCGCTGCCTGCAGATACCCTGTCTCCTCACGGACAGGGAGCAGGTAGCTCCCCTCGTCGCCCTCCAGAATCTCCTTGCCGACCGTGCCGTATTGCTGCATGGCTCCCGGCAAAACGTAGCCGTAGGCCATGCTGACCCCTTTGTAGAACACGTCGGCCTGCACGATGTAACGCTCCCCGACGTGATACCGCTCTTTCAGGTTCTCCCCCACCCCCACGACGGTGACCGAAACTTCGTGCCCCAGGATGACGGGATCCTTGACCATATCGCGGCCGGACAGCCGGGGATGCTCCGGCCCAAGGTTCACCACCTTGATATCGCTGAAGCAGATTCCCACCGCATCCTGACGCAGCAGCAATTCGTCGGGACCATACTCGGGCAGCGGCCGCACGACGGGCTTGCCGTCCTTCCCGAGGTTCTCCAGCCCCGCGCCGTAAAGCTCCCATACCAGATGGGTCTTCGGGAGAGGCAACCGGGCCTTGCGGTATTGCTCAAGAAGATCTGTCATCGGTTTCGCAGATGTTCCTTTCTCAACCTTGCAGGGAAGCGGTCTTCCTATCCGGCCAGTCCCCTGATCAGCTTCATTCTGTACAGCTCGTCCGGACGTGAGCTGATGCGGGCCACCTCTTGCTCGCTGAAAAACCGGGGACCGCCGAAGGCATAGGTGCCCCGCAGAACGCGCGCCGTCTTAACCCACATGGCCGTGATGCCCAGCACCTCGACCGGCGTCTGTCCGATGGCGATCAGTCCGTGGTTCTGCATCAGGACGGCCTTCGGAGGCTCACCGGCCGCGTCCAGAAACTCCCGCGCCTTCTGATGGACCACCTTGGCGAGGGGCAGACCCGGATCGGTGTAGTCCACCAGGACAGGCGCAACGCCGCACGATACGATCTCGTCCGGGAAGATGCGCCCGCCAAGGACCTCTTTCCAGTTGCGGGAGCAGAGGATCATGTTCACCGCCGTGGGGTGCGTGTGGCCGATGAAGTTGATACCCGGCAGTGACAGGAGGGAGGCGTGCAGAACAGTCTCGACGCTCGGGCGCAGCTTCTCTGAAGGGTCCGCGCACGCCGCCTGCAGGGCATCCTTCACCTCCGCGTCAGTGGCGCTTTCGCGGCCCAGAAGCTCCAACACCGCATCGAATCGCACCTCAACGAAGTGCTCCGGCTGAATCCCGCGCAGCGTTGTTCCGCTCGCCTTGACCGCGAACGTTTCCCCGCTCAGCCGGGCAGACGTATTGCCTTCCCCCAGAATGACATAGTCATTGGATGGCTCTCCGAGCTCCCTGGACATCTCGACCAGCTTTGCCAGGGCATCGGCCTTGTTCATCGTTCACCTCAGTTCAGGAGATCTGCGCGTTTCGGCACCGCGCATCAGAAACCTTCAGGATACGGGCCCAGCCAGTTGGCCCAGACTTTCCAGCCCTCTGCAGTGCGGGCCAGAAACTCCACCCATTCCACCTGCCCCACCCGGCCGTCCGGCTTGCGGACTTCCGCCTCTACGCGGGCAAGGGCGGCATTCTTGCCGAGCGGCTGAATGTCCAGCGAGGTGATCTCGGTGGTGAAATCCTCGTGCCGGTGCTCCTCGACCAGGTGCGCGAACTCCCCCGCATCCATCAGGTAAACGCCGGCCCGGCTCCCCAGGTCAATGCAATCCACAACCGGGAGAATTGTGAGCTCCAACGCCCTGCGCGAGTCCGCCGTACGGAACGCCTCCGAATACTCCCGCGCCACCCGGCGCACCTCTTCCAGATCTTCCGGATCAAGCTGTATCACGTCAACATCCTTCCTGTGAGCGCTCTGGCACGCACGCCGCCTCGCGGCGGCGTAGCACCTCAGAGGCGTGTTCCAGTTCCTGAGGAGTATTTACCCCCGCCACCTCTTCCGCCGGACATTGCACCGCCTCTACGAGCAGATTCCGTTGGACCGCCAGCCCGACCAGCTCGGTCAGAACGAACTCCCCGCGCCGCGAACGCCCTGCCGCTTCCTCCAGCGCCGGCCACAGGAACGCCGCGTTGAAAGCGTAGAGTCCGCCGTTTACCTCGCGAATCGCGCGCAGAGCGGTGTCCGCATCGCGCTCCTCCACGATACTGCTGACAGGGCCGCCGGG
>JBBFLP010000229.1:0-5167 GCA_037478975.1 Armatimonadota bacterium | reverse complement strand
TCAGTCCCGGCCTGTTCAGAAACGGTTTTCACGAAGAACCTCCACAGTATCTATGAAAACGACCAGCGCGTAGTCCCGGTAATAGTTCTCCACGACGAACGCCGCGATACGGTTGGCCGTCTCCTCGTCGCAGAGAACCTCCACGCGGATGTTCGCGCCGTGCTCCCAGCCAGCGTCCCTGACGCCCCGATGACCTTTCCCCCTCGCATCCGAGACGGTGTAGCCTGTGGCTCCAAGCTCCACAAGGCGCTGTGTCAGCTCCTGCTCCAGCAGGGCCTCCGTTATGATCGTCACCAGCTTCGCCTGGAAGGTGTTCAATGTAGATCCTTCCTAGAACCTTGCAAACCACTGCGCGAGACGCAGATAGAGCGGTATACCCAGTGTCACGTTGAACGGGAAGGTCACGCCGAGCGCCGCAGCCAGTGAAATGGCCGGATTGGCCTCCGGAACCGAGATCCTCATTGCTGCCGGGACCGCAATATACGACGCGCTGGCGGCCAGTACACCGAGCAGCGCTGCGCCGCCGGTAGACAGATTCATCACTGTCCCTGCCGCACAACCCAGCAGGCCAAATGCCACCGGTACCACGATGCCGAATACCACCAGGAACGGACCCACCCTCCGGAGCGCGCCGAGCTGGCCCGCGCAGAGTAAGCCCATCTCCAGAAGGAACAGACTCAACAGCCCGCGGAAGAGACCGCTGTAGAACGCTTCCAGCGACGAAAATCCCTCAGGTCCCGCTGCCCAGCCGATCAGCAGTCCGCCTCCCAGCAGGACGATGGCCTTGCCGAGGAAAACTTCGTGAAGTAAACGGCCCCACCGCACGCCGCGGCTGAGCCCCCTGGCCAGCAGGATGCCGACGACGATGCCCGGCATCTCCATGATCGCCAGGAAGAGCGGCAAGTAGCTTTCGTAAGAGACGCCCCGCGCTGCCAGAAACGCCACTGCCACGGCATAGGTACCCACGCTGACGGATCCGTAGTGAGCGGCGACAGATGCCGCATCCGGCCGGGCCAGCCGCCCCCCGAAACGCAGCACGGGATAAGCCAGCAGAGGCAAAAGAGATGCCAGAAGCAACACCACGGCCACCTTCGGGACCAGCGGCCCCACAGGCTGGACCGCCAGTTCGATCCCTCCCTTGAGCCCGATGGCCAGCAGCAGATACGCGCTGAGGAAGTCGTATATGGCCGGCGGAAGGCGGAGGTCCGCCTTCCCAGCGCCGGCTGCCAGACCGAGCACGAAAAACAGGATAACAGGGTCCAAGAGTCTCCCGCTCCGCTTATGTCAATCGCACCGGACGCTCCCCAGATCCTTCGCGGAAGCAGGACTCATCCGGCAACGTTACCGGTTTATACCCGTCCGGACGTCCCGGCGCAACCCGGTGGCCCTGCGGGTTTTGTCAGCACACCGGCTTGACCCTCTGGAGCTCATCCGATTATGATGCACGGGGTCTGCCTGACCCAGGCAACAAGACGGAGGTCGCTTTTGTCCAGTCGCGAAGAGAGACCCGGCGTTCCCCCCATCCGGACCGCCGGGCGGTCCATGGCGTGCATCGGCTGCCTTGCGGCGCTGTTGCTGTGTGTGCTGGCGGTTCTGCTGTTTCTTGCGGTTTCCTCCCGCGACGGGTCGCTGTCCCGGTTGTACCGTTCCTGGATGCAAGTGGAGACGTGCCGGCGGAATCTGGTCGAGCTGGGGGCGGCGCTTCAGCGGTATCACAACAGGCACAGGACCTATCCCGAGAAGCTGGAGATGTTGTATCCGGACTTCCTCAAGACGGACAGCGTGTTGCGGTGCCCGGCAGACGAGAATGGCAAGAAACCGGCCGGATACCGTTACTTCCGTCCCACCGACGCCACTCCCCCCGAGGCGGCGGTCATCCGTTGTGACCTGCACGCCCCCGCCGGCCAGCAAAAGGTCGTTCTGATCCTGCGGATGGACGGCCGGGTCGAGGTGCAGAACGAAAGACCGGCACGCGCGTCACCACCGCGCCGGGATGCCCCGCCCAAGAAGTGAGCCGCTCTACTCCCTGACGGTCAGCGCTGCTTCCAGATCCGAGGCTGTGAACACGGGGGCCCGGCAGGCGAGATCGCGGCAGACATATGCCGCTGCACGGCCAGACGGCGCAGTTTTGCCTTTTGCCGGAGCGGGATCGTCGTCCTGTCCCGCGGCAAAGGCGAGAATGCTCCACGGCAGAAACAGCGCTCCGGTAACGGAACGCAGATCCGCCCACTCCGGGCTGTCTGGATCGCCTGCAAGCACGATCTCCTGCGAAGGTGTCTCCAGATAGTCCAAAGCGATGAGCAGATGCTCGAACGCCCGCGGCGCGCGAGCTGCCGCCTGACCGAAAGTCTGAACGGTCTGCCGGGCGATATCCAGGAATTCCTGCCGCCCGAGTAGCCGCCCCAGCCTCGCAAGCGCGAGAGCCGCCGCCGAGTTGCCGGAGGGAGTCACTCCATCGGTGGGACTCTTGCTTCGCACCAGCGGGGTTTCGTGGGACTCCCGCGATGAGAAGAATCCGCCTCCCTGCCGGTCCAGGAAGAGAGAGATCATCTCACCGGCCAAGTCCTCCGCCTCCTTCAGCCAGCGCGGATCGAAGTCCGCCTGATAGAGTTCCACAAGCCCCAGCAACAGGCAAGCATAGTCTTCCTGGAAAGCCGGCAACCCGGCCCGGCCGTCGCGCCAGGAGTGAGCAAGCCCGCCGTCTATCAGCATCTCGTCGAGAATGAACGAGGCCGCCCGGCGCGCCCCCTCCAGGTAGGCCGGCCGGTCCAGTACGCGCGCTCCGAATGCAAGGGTGCGGATCATCAGCCCGTTCCAGGAAACGATGACCTTGTCGTCCAGGTGAGGAGGAATCCGTCGCGACCGAATGTTGAGAAGAACCTCACGCAGCAGCGCGATGTCCCGCTTCAATCCGTCCGGGTGCAGGCCAAGCTCACGCGCAAGTGTCTCAAGATCCTTCCGCAGGTGAGGTATGCTCCGTCCGTGTTCGAAATTGCCCTCCGGCGTAATGCCATAGGCAAGGCAGAACAACTCCCCATCGCGTTCCCCGAGAGCAGCTTTCACCTCTTCGGGCGTCCAGACGTAGAACCTGCCTTCTTCACCCTCACTGTCTGCGTCCAGGGCGCTCAGGAAACCGCCATAGGGACCGGTCAGTTCGCGCAGCACGAAGTCCAGCGTCCGCGCCGCCGCGTCCGCCCACTGCTCGCGCTTTGTCACCTGCCAGCCCTCCAATAGCACGAGCGGGATGAGAGCGTTATCGTAAAGCATCTTCTCGAAGTGCGGCACTAACCACTGGGGATCCGTGGAATAGCGATGGAATCCGCCGCCGATGTGGTCGAAAATGCCTCCCTGCGTCATCCGGTCCAGCGTCAACGAGACTGCGTCCAGGAACGAAGTTTCGCCGCAGCGGTGATGCTCCCTGAGAAGGAGCTGGAGCGCAAAGCATGGCGGAAACTTCGGGGCGCTCCCGAAGCCCCCGTACACTGGATCTAACGTGGACAGGATCTCGCGGCTCGCCTCGCGGACTGCCCCGATACCAATGTCTCCGGGACGTTCCAGCCCGGTCAGCGTCTGAACGATCGCCTGGCTGAGATCGGAGCAGCTGGCTTCCACGTCCTCCCTGCGCTCACGGTAAGCCTGAGCTATGGCCTGGAGCAATCGCGGAAATCCCGGCCGCCCGTACGCGTCGGCGGGAGGGAAGTAAGTTCCAGCATAAAAGGGACGCAGATCCGGGGTCAGGAAGACGCTCAGTGGCCAGCCGCCGGCACCGGTCAGGAGCTGCGCCGCCTGCATATAGACTTCGTCAATGTCCGGCCGCTCCTCGCGGTCCACCTTGATGCTGACGAAGTGTTCGTTCAAGATCCGGGCGGTCTCTTCGTTCTCGAAACTCTCACGTTCCATCACGTGACACCAGTGGCAGGTACTGTAGCCGATGGAAAGGAAGATGGGCACATCGCGCTCCCGGGCTGCGCGGAACGCCTCCTCCCCCCACGGATACCAGTCCACGGGATTGAACGCGTGCTGCAGCAGATACGGGCTCGTCTCGCCCGCCAGGCGGTTGGGTTTCTTCTTGCCGGCAGCCTCACCGGTGGACATGTCGGACGCCTCCTGACCGCCGGCGCCAGAATACTGGCCGCTTTTTACTCTCTCAGGTGGGCCAGGTAGTCCAGCAGGTCCTCTTTTGAGACGGTGGCCAGCGCCACGTATCTGTCAGCGGCGCCGTAGTAGACATAGAATACCCCGTCCCGCTCGATCACACCGCTCGGGAAGCAGACATTCGGGACCAGCCCCTCACGCTCATACGGCTCTTCCGGCAGAAGAAGCGGCTCCGGCGAGCGCCCGATGACGCGAGAAGGATCCTCCAGATCAAGCAGCGCGATGCCCGCCATATACCGGCGATCGTCATCCACACCGTGGTAGATCTCCACCCACCCCAGTTCTGTCTTGAATGGAGGGGCTCCGGCCCCGATGCGATTGCAGTCCCAGTAACCAGGACGGGGAGAAAGGATGCGGCGATGGTCCGTCCAGTGCAAGAGGTCTTCAGAGAACGCCACCCACATATCCGGGTATTCCCGGTGCATCAGGCAGTAGCGGCCGCCGATCCTCTCCGGGAACAGCACAACATCTTTGTTGTCCGAATCGGGCAGGATGACTCCCATCCGGCGATAGGTCTGGAAATCGTCGGTGGCGGCAAGACAGACCCGTGTGCGCCAAGGCGCTCCGAAACTGAAAGCCGGACGCGGATGGCTGGCGGGATACACCGAGGCGGCCACGTAGGTGACATAGAACGTTCCGTCCAGAAATGTGGCGCGCGGATCCTCCACCCCCAGCCTTTCCCAGGGATTCTCAGGGTCACCTTCGAAAACCGGCAGATCGGAGCGCTCGAAATGCACGCCGTCTTCGGAGATGGCCA
Source organism: Armatimonadota bacterium (assembly GCA_037478975.1). GTDB lineage: Bacteria > Armatimonadota > UBA5829 > DSUL01 > DSUL01 > CALCJH01. Next base: position 255 of record JBBFLP010000229.1, on the reverse strand, counting down.
GCCCCAGACGCGAGAGAGGGTCGTCCCCGATGGCGCGGTACAACAGGTAGACACGGCCCTCTTTTTCGGCTGCAGCGCAGTTGAAAGTGGCTTTGTATTCCCACCAGAGATCTGAAGGCCCAAGGACAGGATTGGCGGGGTGACGTCTGAACAGCACGGGTTCCTCCTCCGGAATGCCTCTCACCTGGTTATCGGCTGTTCAGTCTTCCACCTGAACACGATGTGTGTGGATGACCGTCCGCGCACCACGTGACC
>JBBFLP010000228.1:2970-5209 GCA_037478975.1 Armatimonadota bacterium | reverse complement strand
AGAAAAGCGGCCAGATGATTCTGGATCTGGAACAGGTATTGCCCGTAGACGGCGGCGTGGTCGGACGTTCCGCGCGCCGCCAGGACGATCTGCGTGATCTGACGAGCCTCTACAAGCCGCGCCACCTCGCGGGCCGCCGCCTGCTGATGGTCCAGCAGATTGGCCACCACGGCCGGCTGCTGCAGGATCTCCTGAAACATATGATGCATGGGCTCTGGCCCTCCCCGGGGATGACGGCTTCCTGAATCCCGTCACGGATACAACAGAAGCTCTTTACGGCGTTTGTCGAACTCCCGAAGCCCCTCCTGCCAGCCTGCTTCGATGTCCCCCGCCGAGGCTCCGTCCAGCACCATCTTGCGCACCTTATCCGTCCCGGTCAGCAGGTCGAAAAACGCCTTGCCCCCGGTGGAGGGCTCGCGGAATTTGAAGTTGGAGGGATAGAGTCTGCGGATCAGGATCAGCAGCTCAAGGCCGGTCCGCACGGGCCGGAACGCGTCGCGGTCCAGGATGTGCGCCTGCACCGCCTGGCACGGCTCGTCGCGATACTTGGAGAAGTAGGGGATGAAATGGGTCGGACGGAAACGGACTCCCGGAAGACCAAGAGCATTCGCCGCTTCGGCAAGCTCCGAAGCCTTGATCCATGGGGCGCCGATGGTCTCGAAGGGCTTTGTGGTTCCCCGTCCCTCGCTGACGTTTGTCCCCTCGAAGATGCAGAAACCGGGATAGACCGCCGCAGTGTCCAGCGTGGGCATATTGGGGGAAGGGGCGATCCACGTCAGACCGGTCTCGTCGTACCACATAGAGCGCTTCCATCCCTGCATCGGAATGACGCGCAGCGCAGCGAAGCCCTGCTCCAGATGTGACGCCACGAACCGGGCCACCTCGCCCATCGTCATGGCGGTCCGCGTCGGAACCGGATACAGCCCCACAAAGCTGGAGAACTCCGGATCCAGAACCGGGCCTTCTGCGTGAAGTCCTGTGATGGGATTCGGGCGGTCCAAAACGACGAAGGGCAGCCCGTGTTCCGCAGCCGCCTCCAGGCAGTGGGCCATGGTCCACAGGAAAGTGTAGAAGCGCGCCCCCACATCCTGAATGTCGAAGATCAGGACATCCAGGCCTTTCAGCATCTCCGCGTCCGGCTTGCGGGTTTTGCCATAGAGGCTGAAGACGGGGATGCCCGTCTCCGCATCCACTCCCGACTGCACCCCCACCCCGTCGGCCACCTCACCCCGGATGCCGTGCTCGGGCCCGAAAAGGGCCTTCACCCTGAGGCCGCGCTTGACGAATACATTGACCAGTGACTCAAGGTCGCGGCTGACCCCGGTATGGTTGGTGACAAACCCGATGTTCTTGCCGCGCACGAAGTCCGGGATATCCTCCAGGAAAACCTCGGCGCCCGTCCTGACCACATCGTCCGGCATCGGCTTCCTCCAGGCGGCCGCGGTCTGACGTGGAGCGGCCGGCCAGGAGAACCTTACGCGCCGGAAGCCATACCTCCTGCCCGGAGGCTTCGGACAGGAACGCGATGCATGGTAAACTGGTACCGGGTGGAAAACTGACGAAAGGAAGACGGACTCTTGACCAGAGTGATTCTGGGCGCGGCCGTTGCCGCAGCTCTGGGCGGAGCCCTGCCCGCCCCCGCCATCGAAGTATGCATTGATCCCGGCGCCCCCATCTCGGCCAGCACAGGACAGATATTCCTGAATGCAGGTCTGGTCAAAGCCACCGGCGCGAAATGGGTGCGAGTGAACTTCATCCTGGGTCCGTGGTCTTCGCCGACGGACACAACCCGGCGCGGCCCCGGCAACCTGACCTGGAAGGAGACCTACGACACTATCATCAACTCGCTCCGGGCGCAGGGGATGGAGATCTACGCCCTCATCGGGGCCGAAGCGGTGAAGACATCGCACCCCCTGAACTCCCAGGGATACGTAGACGCCTACGTCCAGAACTTCCAGACCATCGTGGGTCAGTTCCGCGACCGGATCCGGGTGTTCGAGTCCTTCAACGAGCCGAACGACTGGGCGGGGGGAACTACCGCACAGGTCCAGCCCTACTGGTTCGCCAAGATGCTCAAGGATATCTACACGGCGGTCAAGATCGCCGACGGCCGGCGCGACGACCCGAGCTGGCAGGTAACGCTTGTCTCAGGGCCTCTGTTCACCCACGACCTGGATACCGGGGCCTCCTACATCTCGCAAACCTATCAGGAGGGGATATCCAAGCACGGCTGGAACGC
>JBBFLP010000228.1:0-2870 GCA_037478975.1 Armatimonadota bacterium | reverse complement strand
CTTGCGTTCAACCTGTTCAAGAACGACAGCCGGGTGCATATGGCCAACTGGTTCCAGATCAGCGACTTCGGGCCTAACGACAAATGGGGGCTGTTCCGGGGAGCGCCGTTCGACGACAGCAACAAGAAGCCGTCCTGGCAGGCGTTCTATGACTTCGCCATTGCCCAGCTTCCGCAGGGGAGCATTTCCGGCTTCGTCCGTGACACCTCCGGGGCGCCTGTGCCGGATGCGCGGGTGGAGATTGCCGGTGATACCCGCTTCACCACATCCGCCGCGGATGGTTCCTACACCATCGGGGGCCTCCCGGCGGGCCAGTATACGCTGGAGGCGAAGGCATTTGGCTATCGCAGCCAGACACGCGTGGTCAACCTTGCGGCGGGCGGCAGCGCGACAGCCAACTTCAGCCTGCTGAGGGCGTCCTCTGTGCCGTCACCGGCGGACGCCAAGACCCTGGGAAACACCTTCTTCGTACGGCTGGACGGGCTGGTGGTCTCGGCAGTGTTTCCTCCGGACAGGGTCTACGCCCAGCGGCCGGACCGCTCCTCCGGCATCGCACTGATGACCGGAGCATCCGTGAGTCCGGGAGATATCGTCAGCGCGACGGGCTACATGCTCACCTTGGACGGCGAAAGGGTGGCCAGCCAGGCGGAAATCTTGATCACGGGAAGCGCAGGCTCCCCTCCACCACCCCTGTTTTTTCGGACGGCGCATCTGGGCGGACGGGCCCAGGGCAATCAGCCGGGCGTTGTGGATGACGCCGCCTCTTCCCCGCCAGCAGTCTCCCCGGCGCTCAACAACATCGGGCTGCGGGTGAGCGCCGCCGGCAGGGTCACCTACGCGGACGCGGCTCAAAGGATCTTCTACCTGGACGATGGCGCGGGATTGCGGGACGGCTCCGGGCAGACGGGCGTACGGGTCTGGTTGCAGAGCGGAACGCTTCCGGAGGCGGGCAGCTTTGTGCGCGTGACCGGCATCTCCGGGGCCACGCTGGTGGGCGGAAATGTCGCGCGTTTGCTGCGGGTGCCGGGTCCGGGTGGGGTGGAACCGGTCACAGAGCCCTGAAACTCGAAGAAAACCGGTATATTTGCGGATTCCCGGAGCCAGCGGCGTGTTATAATATCACCAGCCTGCGGCAGCGGCGGGACGAGTGGACCTCGCGCGCTGGAAAAAGGGAAGCTTGAGCCTGCTCTGGCCTGCATCCTGGAGACCGGGCGCGAGTCCGGTCAGACTCCCGCATCTTCCGCAGCTGGACGATTGGCCCCCGCCGGCGCCAGACCCGGACAGGGGGCCGGTGACAGGAAAGGAGACGAAGGAACGATGCGCAAGAGCATTCTTCTCTGCGCCGCGCTGGCGGCCCTGATGGCCGCGGCTCCCGCTGGAGCCTACAACGTCGTGGTCTATCAGTCGGTAGACGAGCCCTCGCTTGCACTGCATCCCACGTCCGACTCGGTCATCCGCGGGATGATTGGAACCCTGCTGGCCGGCGGCTGGCACCCGGCGAACACCAACCCGGCCGATCAGCTGGCGGCATTCACCGACGGCGCCCTGATGAGCGCAAGCGGTCTTTCCGGCCTGCTGAACGACTTTCCGGGCTCGGGCAATCCGGCGAATGTGGTGCAGTACGACCTGCTTGCGCCGGTGGACGTGGCGCAGATCCGGGTCTTCTCGGGCAACCACTTCGATGGCCGTGCCTACCACACTTACACTGTGGAGTTCTCGGACAACGGCGGATTCACGTGGAGCAATCCCATCTACGTGCAGTCCCACCCGTCCGGCTACTCCAACAACAACGCCAACCCGAACCTGAAGCGGGCGGTTTCCGTGCTGTCCGATCCTTCGGGCACACTGATGGCCGGAGTCACCAACGTGCGGTTCAGCCTGTATTCCACCAGCAACACGCAGGGGTGGATGTGGGATCCGTTTGACGGCGTGAACCCGTTCACCGGTGTGGATGACGGCTTCCCGGCGGCCTTTGAGTCGCCCCTGATCCTCGAACTGGAAGTCATTCCGGTTCCGGAGCCGGGTACTCTGGCCGTTCTGGGCAGCGCCCTGCTGGGTATGGGCGCCATACTGCGGCGGCGGGCCTAGAAGAGCCGCGTCGCCGGTTCTCTGAGAATCATCTGAAGGGCGGCGCGGGGCCTTTCCGAGTCCCCGGGCCGCCCTTTCTCTGGAAGCGAGGCGTCACACCGGACCGCCCGGATAGAGCGGCCGGGGAAGGAGAAACGCCAGGCGGCGGATCTCTCTGTGACGCCCGCCGATCGGGCCGGGAGCGCACCTCCCGGCCGGGACCGGAGGAGTTGAAATGAAGCGATTCGCACTGATGTGCCTTGCCGCTATTGCGGCGGCCGCCTGCCTGCCGGGCGCGTCTCCGGGCGTCCTGGCGGCCGAAGGACCCCTGTTGAGCGGATGGACCGACCGGTCCACACTCTCCGGGAACCCTGTGATGCCCCCGATGCCCACACCGCGCTACAACGTGGCGGCCGTGGTAGTCTTCGAGCACCTGGTGGTCATCGGCGGCCAGACAGGCCCCGGGCCGGAGAACATTGTGGGGACAGTGGAAGCCTACCGCTCCCCCCTGTCCGGGCAAAGCCCGCGCAACATCTGGATTGGCGATACGAGCACCGGTGGCATCCATCAGCCGATGCCCGCTCCACGCGCGGGGGCTTCCGCCGCCGTCGTGCCCGACCCTTACGACACGCTGCGGCGATATATCGTGGTGATCGGGGGGATCGGCCCGGATGTCTTCGACGAAGACGAGGATGGAGACACCACCGAGATCATCTCTTCGAAGGCCGTCCAGGTGTATGATTTCGTCAGCCGCACCTGGGACGTCACCAAACCGAAGAAGGGCATCCCGGGATGGGGCGCCG
>JBBFLP010000227.1:0-5253 GCA_037478975.1 Armatimonadota bacterium | reverse complement strand
GCCGGCCCGAGGAATGCGGTAGGCGATCCGCAGGAACACCTTGACCACTTCCGGATCGAAATGCGAGCCCGCACCCCTGCGGATGTGCGCCAGCGCCTGCTCGTGCGGCCATCCCCGGCGGAAGGAGCGGTTGCTGACGAGCGCCCCGTAGACATCGGCCACCGCCAGGATGCGCGCTCCAAGGGGGATCTCCTCTCCCTGGAGACGATCCGGGTAGCCCGTGCCGTCCCACCGCTCGTGATGCGAGCGGATCAGCCGCTGGACCGGCCACGGGAAAGGGACCTCTTCCAGGATCTCCGCTCCAAGGACCGGATGGTTGTGAATGGCGGCGAACTCCTCGGCCGAGGGGCGCCCGCTCTGCAGAAGGATGTTCTCCGGCACTCCCAGCGTTCCCACGTCCAGCAAGAGCGCTGCCGTGCGGATGCCTTCGGTCTCATCCGGGGACAGACCCATTTCCGAGGCGAGCTCTGTCGCAACGAACTCCACCAGCCGCACATGGTCCCGAGTGTGGGCATCGCGGGCGTCTATGGCGGCCGCCAGACAACGGAGGGTGGAGCGGTAGAGCTCGGTGACGTCGCTGGCGCGCCGTTCTGCCGCCCGCCGGTAGACGTCGTTCACATAGAGCACGCGAGCCACTCCCATCCCCCCGAAGATGACCAGGGAGATGGCCAGGGTGTCCCAGATGTCGAATCCTAGGCCGCGGTAGCTAAGAGCGAATGCTGAAACGGAGGCAAGCAGGGGCAGTCCCAGTCCGCGTCTCCATTTTGCCCCTTCCCGCCAGGCGCCCGGATTCAACGAGGGCGTCCGGAGATGGGATGTTGCTGGTGGTGAAGAGTGTGGATGACGTATCAGTCCGATCATGGGAGCAATCTTTTCCCGCATCTGCAGTGTGGGAATGGGAGGGGACGGCGACCCCGCACCGTCCCCTCGAAAGGGGCCTGACTGCCCGTCGCGACCCTGCCGCGCAGCGGCTCGCGTCCGGTCTGCCGCAATCCGGCGCTCCGCCGCGCACGATGGTCCGATGCGCTGACTGGACGGGCGCAGGCCCTTGCTGTCGGAGGTTTCCCCTGTGCTTCAAACCCGGGAGCGTCAGAGAACCTGACGCTCTCCATCTTCCGCGACGGCTACTCTATCGCGAGCTTCGAGCGGAGCGTCTGACGGACGGTCGAGGCTCCGCCGGGCGCCCGTCGCGGTCTTCCGGCCGGCTTACGGGTGAGGGGCGCTCACCCTGGCCGCGCGACCCGGCAGGGGGCGCGAGCAGGCCGTATTCGAACACGATGATCATGGTCTCGTGCGTATCTCCTACTACCATCCGGCCCGGCAGCCCGGCCCGGCGCGCCCGCGAACCATGTCCGGCAGAGACGCAAAAACGGACAGCCAGGCTGCCGCAGCCATCTCCTGTGCTGCTCCCCCGCGCTGGCGCGCCCGGCGATATGCGGGCCAGCCCGGCAACGGGCGGAGGCGAGTGGTGATGGGTTCGGCAGCCTGGCTGTCCTGCCGGAGACGGGGTTAACGGGGACAATCTTGGCGGACTCTCCCGGTGATTGAGACTCCCGCGCTCCTCGTCGTCTCCGGTTTAGACCCAGTGGCTTTGCGTCCCAGCCTTTCGACTGGTTTGCCTTTTTCGATACACTGCTGGGAACGGTATTTGGTTTGTCCATTCCCTTTGTGCCATTGCCGTGAGCCCCGGCAGGCAGTCAAGAATACCGGTTCTTAGCGTCCGTTGTCTGGAAAGGATACAATCGGCGGGGATGAACGGGAGCGCAGGAACATGCTGAAGAAAAGACTGGCCACGGCCGCCATAGGAATCCCGCTGGTCTGCGCCGCCGCTCTCTGGCCCGGAGGACTGCCTGCGGTGGTGCTCGTTGGAGCCGTCCTCACTCTGGCGTTCGGCGAGTTCGCGGCGCTGTGCTCGGCGGCGGGGATCCCTTGCCGCATCTGGTGGGGGACCGCGGGGATCATTCTGCTGGCGATTTTCGCGCAGGCGCGCGTTCCTGCTCCGCAGTGGCTGCCTGAGGCCGCCATCTTTCTGTCGTGGGCCTTCCTGATCGTGGAGACCGGCAGGCCGGACCGGAAGCCGGTGAGCGCCATCGGAACCACACTGATGGGAGTCGCCTGGATCGGCGGGCTGGGCAGCTGCCTTCTGATGGTGCGGTTCTGGTCCCCGCACCACGGGGCGGCGTTCTTCGGGGCGGATGGCCGCCCGCTGCTTGCGCTGCTCATCATTGTCTGGGCTCTGGACAGTGCGGCCTTCTTCGCCGGGCGCCTGTTCGGCCGGACGAAGATCGCTCCCTCCATCAGTCCGCGGAAGACGGTTGAAGGAGCGCTGGGAGGCTTCTTCGCGGCGGCGGCGGCCGGCATTCTCACCGCTCCGATGATGGGGCAATCTCCTGCCGATGGCGCGGCGCTGGGCGCGGCCATCGGCGTGGCCGGTCAGGTTGGCGATCTGTTCGAGTCTGCCGTCAAGCGCGAGCTGGGCGCCAAAGACTCGGGCGCATCGCTGCCGGGGCACGGCGGCTGGCTGGACCGCATTGACAGCCTTCTGTTCGCCGCGGGAGTGACCGCCTGGTGGTTGATGCGAGCCTGAGGCCGCTTCTCAGTCCCTTGGCCGTGAGCGGTTCTGCTTGAGCTGCTTCTCGGGCGAGAGGCTGCCAAGGGTGGGGTTCTTCAGTCCGTGCGCCAGCTGATATTCGATGCTGGCGATGGAACGCTCCAGACTTCTGCGCTCAAAGGCGTCCTTTGTGTAGTCCCGCGCCTTGCGCAAATGATAGAGCGCGGCCCGCGGGTTGCCATCGCATCGCCACGCGATGATGGCCATAGTCTGGTGCAGATCCGCAGACTGCGGGTTGTATCGCAGTCCCTCCTGCAGGAAGGCTCGCGCCTGTCCGGGGCGCGCATTGTAGAGCGCAAGCATCCACGCAGCCGAAGCGTACGCCTGGGTGAAGTGAGGATCCAGCCAGGTCACCATGCGCATCAGGGGCAGGATGTCCGTGTTCTTTGTCCAGTGAGGATTGTGCTCGATGAACTCGTGGTGGTAGACGTCCGCCTTCATCCAGAGCATGTTGGCGGCCACCGCGCGGAACTGGCCCAGCAGATTTCCCACCAGCGCTCCTTTCTCCTGCCGCACACGGGACGGCAGGACGCGGCCGGTCCGGTCCGTCAGGTAAGCGTCCGCCGTAGCCGCTCCAGCGAAGAGCGCCGCCGCGGTGAGAGCCGGCAGCCATCTGCGCAGCTTCAGCATCGTTCTTTCTCCCTCCTGGCGATCAGCCGTCCTGCAGCCGCAGCCGCGACCCACGCTACCAGCAGGATTCCCGTCTGACCCGTCAACTGAGCGCGGATCTCCGGGGACTCCCAGTGATGCGGAGCGTGGTGGTGATCCTCGTGGGAAGCCACCGGTGCGCCGAGAGCAAGCGTCAGTGCCGCTGCCGCCGCGGCGGCCCTGACCGCCACGGTGCGAACGAAGCCTTTCACAGGTCCCTCCTGGCGAACGCTATGCCGGATGCACTCAGGATGAACGCGCAGTAGACCAGTCCGTAAAGCGCCACAATGGCCATATAGGACGCCGGAACGGCGATGTTGTGCACCAGGGCATCCTTGAAGCTGAAACAGTCCAGATTGGGCAGCACCGCATAGAGTCCTTTGAGCAGCAGCGAGCCCGCCGGACTGGCGCTGCGCTCAATCGCCCCGTGCAGATAGCTGATCTTGATCTGTCCCAGGATGAAGACGCCGATGGTCAGCGTGCCGGCCACCAGCGGAGAGACGAAAAGACTGAACAGGGTGCCGATGGCCGCCACCACGGCGACCTCGATCAGGATGAACAGCATCCCCAGCGCTACCGCCCAGTCGAACGTCTTCTGATACACAGCCAGGATGCCCAGGAACACCACCGCCAGCAGCGCCATACACAGGGTGGCCGTGGCCATAGCTCCCAGATAGCGTCCCAGCACGTAATCCGAGCGGCGGACAGCGCGGGCCAGCACGGGATAGGCCGTATGGGAAAGGATCTCACCCGGGATGTTCCCCGCGGAGAGTACCACCGCGAGCACGCCGCCGCAGAACAGGATTGCCGCCAGCGACAGATCCTTCAGGATCTTGATCTGTACCCCCACATCGAAGAACGAAAGCAGCGTGGTGGAACCGATGGCGGCGATGGTGAGGATGAGGGTGACCTGCAGCACCTGCTTGCGCAGGTTCTCCAGATAGGCCACCCGCGCGATTGCCAGAATCTGTCTCAGACGATGCATCATCCCGTACCTCTCAGGCGGCCAGACGCAGGAACGCGCCTTCCAGAGTCTCGGACGAAGGAGTGACGGAGTTCAGAGGAACGCTTCCCGTCTCCAGCGCGCGAAGGACGGCGTATACCTGATCCGGGCTGCACTCGATGGTCACTTCGTGTCCACAATCCCAGCCTACGCCCAGCTTCTGAAGCTCGCGCTCCGCGATGGGTGTCAGGAACGCGGCCGAGATCCGCACGGTGTTTCCTCCCTGCTTGATCTCCTCCGGAGCACCGCACGCCACCAGCTTGCCCTGTTTCAGGATGGCCACGCGGTCGCAGAGCGTGTCTATCTCCGAGAGGACGTGGGAGCTCAGAAAGATGGTTCGCCCCTCTTCGCGCAGACGGGAGATGATGCCCCGCATCTCGTGACGCGCCACCGGGTCCAGCCCGGAGGTCGGCTCGTCCAGAATCAGGAGCTGAGGGTTTCCCAGCAGCGCCTGAGCGATCCCCACCCGTTGCTGGTTCCCTTTGGAGAGGCGTCCCAGAGCCAGCCTCCGGTTCTTCTGGAGACCTGTCAGCTCCAGAGCCTCGTCAATGGCGGCCCTGCGCTCGCGCGGCGGAATGCCGATCAGGTCCGCGTGGACGCGCAATACCTCCTGGGGAGACAGAAACGGGTGGAAATAGGGCTGCTCGGGAAGGTAGCCCACGTTCCTCCGGGTCTCGGGCTCGCTGCACGGCTCCCCGAAGATCTCCAGCTTCCCGGAGGTGGGCTTCATGAAGCCCAGAAGCATCTTGATGGTCGTGGTCTTGCCGGCTCCGTTGGCGCCCAGGAACCCGAAGACACCTCCGGCCGGCACTTCCAGATCCAGGTTATCCACCGCCACACGGGTTTCGCCTCCTGGCAGACGGAAGACGCGGGTGGCTCCCCGGCAGCGGATCGCAGGATAGGCCAGATAGGTCTCTGTCATAAGCTCGGTTCCGTGGATGTCAGCATTCCCGCTCATGGATTATCGGAAGATGCTGCACCGGGTTGAGAG